>JAUVRF010000186.1 GCA_030597775.1 Methanobacteriota archaeon
CCTCCGCTGCCGGAGGACCCGGCGTATCTGGGTCAGGTACTTGTGGTGGTCGTGCACGTCCCTCAGCGAGTGCCAGGGACGGTCGCCCTCGTAGAAGTCAAGGAGCAGTGCCTCCGCCAACCCGTCCAGGATCCTCCGGGGCTCCCTCACGTGGACCGTCAGGTGCTCGATGCCCTGGAGGTGGTCGATGAGCATGTTCACGTGGCGGAAGGCCACCTTCGCCTTGCTCACCATCTCCAGGAGCAGGAACTGCTTCGAGCGGGGGGGCTGCAGGTTCGCCAGCACCGCAAGGTCCCGCTTCTGGATCCCCTTGACCCGGGTCCCGGCGGCGATGGATGCCTCCAGGGCCATGAGGCCGTCCTCGAGGGTCGAACCTGCCTCGTCCAGGTCATCCAGGTCGTCCTCCCGGTCCACCACCTGGAGCCACACGTTCAATCGATCGTGGAGCAGGGCGTTCCGCTCCCGCCCGTCACGGTCGGTGCGCCCGTACATGTCCGCCCGCCACTCTTGCAGCATGTCCTGCTGCTCGCGATGGTCCCGGCGACGCTCCATGACGGCGTTGATCTCCAGGACCTCCTTCTCCACGTCATCCAGGCGCTTCAGGAGCACGTCGTACTGTATGGCGGCCTTGAACACGCCCAGGTTCTCCACGGCCACGATGTCCTCCACCATGAGACGCTCCAGACCGTGGTGGAACAGGTGAACTCCGTGGTCCAGCTTGCTCTCCTCCCCGTGGAGGACCCCGTTCATCACCTCCAGCTGGTCGTGGGTGACCGCGTGGGATGCCAGCAGCGCGGCCCGTCTCCGCTTGAGCCGCTCCTCCTGCATGCCCTCCCGGCGGTACCGGGCGAGGCGGTAGTCAAGGTCCTCCAGGCGTCGCTCCAGCAATCGGCCTTCCCCGGGGGTGAGAAGGCCTGGTAAAAAGAAAGGCTTTGCGGTCCGCGTCAGCGGATGCCGTCGAGCATCGCCAGGCGCTTGGTCCTGCGCATCTTCTCCAGGTAGCTATAGACGGTGCGGTGTTCCGAGCCGGAGAGAAGCATGTCGATCGCCCTGCGGGCAACGTTGCTGCCCCACTCGTCGCCGATTATACCAATGGTGTTGCCGCGGACCGCGATGTAGCACTCGGACAGGTCCTCCAGGACCCTTCGGGTCTTGCCGTCGGTGCCGATGAGGCGGGCGCGGATGCGACGAACGTGGGTGGGCTTCTTGCCCGCGTAATCCGTGATGTCCATTAGGTTGAAGTAGTAGTCGTCGCGGGTCAGGGAGAAGGCGTGCTCGGGTGAGAAGCCCCTGCCTATGGCCTTGACGATCTCAGCGGCGCGCATGGCAATGAAGGGGTCCTCGGCCCCCTCCTCGTGGACCACCACGGAGCCGTCACTGGAGTCGATGTCCAGCGTGACGCCGGTGCGGTCCTCGATGTAACGCTTCACCTCGCCCTTGGGGCCTACCAGGATGGCGACGCGTTCCACCGGGACACGAACGTGGGTGGTCATGGGGCCGCACCTATGTAACATTCCATATTAGGCCTTTTCGGCATCCCCGTCCTCCTCTTCCAGCTCATCGTCGCGGTCCGCCAGGATACGTTCCCGCACCTCCTCTGGAGAGGTCTCGACCCCCAGACGCTTGAAGTAGCGGGCCACGTTCCTGCAGTCCCGGTCCAGCAGCTCTTTGGCCCTGCCATGGCGTTCCATCATGGCCTGCCCCATGTCGATGAGCACCGGAGAGCCGTCCCGTACCAGGATGCTCTACTCGGACAGGTCACCGTGGACCAGGTGGGCCTTGTTCAGCAGCAGAGTGACCGCATCGATGACCTGGTCGAAGAACGCCTGGGGGTCCTCGAGCTTGACCTGACGGACCTCGGGGGCGGCCATCACCTCGGTCCCCACGTACTCCATGGCCAGCACGTTCTTGTAAAAATCGATGGGCTTGGGCACCGGCACCCCGTTGTTGTGGGCCAGTCGCAGGTTGAGGAACTCCTTGCGGGCCCAAGCGTAGATCACCTGCCGCTTGTTCGAACGCCTCCCGGGGAACCGGGGGTCTCCCATGATGTACTCCTCGATGCCACGAAAGTCCGCCGTGGATGTTCGGTAGATCTTGACCACGATGGTCTCCCCCTTGGGGGTGAGGGCCAGGAACACGTTGGCCTCCTTGCCGGTCGAGATGGGGTGCTCGACAGTGTCCACGATGCCCTTCTTCATGAAGCGGTAGATAGCGTCCAGCGTCTGACGGTCCCATACCTCGGACTCTGTCTTGCGATCCTCGCGGATACCCCCGCCTCGCCCGTCGGTATGGATCTTCCACAGGGCCCTCTCCAGTTCTTCCAGCTTCTTCTCCTTGGTCACGGAGGGGGGCATGGGGGGCGGTGGGCGTTAAGGTTTTCGCTTGCCGACGAGTGGTCGAACGGTCGATACATCGGAGAGGATCCGCTCGTTCTTCGGTCGACCGTTTCACATCTCATATCGAAAAATCGGACCCCGTGGCCGCGGATGTGAATCAAGTACCATATCACAACCTTTAAAACCAGTGATATCCTGGAGTGTCCAAGGACGTTGGGTAGCTAGGGCTCGCAAGACCCATCTACCCCATCTCCCACACACACTGTTGAGTGTGTTCCGAAACCTCTGGAGGGTGCGAAATGAAAAGTGGTAATCTCAAGACCTTCTTTGCAATAATCCTGGTCTTCCTGATGGCGACGTCCAGTGTCCCTAGCCTGTTCGGGAGTCCCGCCTCCGACGGTGAGCTCGTCGGCGGGGGCATCGGCCTGTACGACGTGAGTCCATGGCTGGACGATTTCCACGATTCGTCTAGGGTGACCTTCACCCAGAACACCGTGGTGACCAGCGGTCACGTCGAGCTGGCCGCGGGACACGGTAGCGGTCTCGTCGCATCGGAGGGCATCTTCGCACCCCCCGGATACAGATTCGACCTCCTCGTGATAGAGGCCGACACCCCGGGCACCAGCTCGGTGAGGATCTCCGTGCTCAACGCCACCGAGGACTCGGCCATCGTGGGCTACGTGAACCAGCCCATCCCCGGTTTCCTGAAACTGGACAGGACCCAGATCCCCCTATCCGGCGTCGGTATCAAGGCGTTCCCGGAGATCCGGCTCCAGGCCGACCTGGAGGCCGCGGGCCTCGACCGTCCCCTGCTCCTCAAGTGGACCGTCTACTTCATCTCGGGAGACATGTGGCGGGACGACTTCCTCGGGGATGGCAAGATCGATGAGTACACGAAGGTCAACTTCACCGGTGACACCATCGAGGTCGACATGTCCAAACAGAACACCTATGCGCCTGGTTACGGCAAGTACGATAAGTTCCCCGCAATATTCGCCAGTCGTGATAGCGGCAGCTCGAATCGCCTCGAGATGGGTGTGTTCTACCCCAATGCTGCAGGGAACGGATACCAGGGCCGCACCCAGCTATACGCTGAGAACGTGCGGGGCTTCTTCGCGGGTGATGTTGACAATGACGGGTACATCGACATGGTCGTAGCGAACCAGAGGTACAGTAGCGACTACACCCGTGACTCCTGGATACTGTGGGGTGACGCATCCGGCACTTATGACGTGGCCAGGCGGACCAACCTGGCAACGAACACGGCAACCGACCCCGCCCTGGGCGACGTTAACGGCGATGGCTGGCTGGACGTCCTGATCTGTTCTGGCGGCGGCACTGGCGAGGTGCGTGTGTTCCTCAACCCCAAGAGCCGCGCCTTCTCGGGCACCCATGACATCTCCCTCCCTGGGTCGGACCTCACCGGTCTGGCCTCCCTTGACCTCAACAGCGACGGATACGACGATGTGGTCACGGCTGAGGAATATAATTCCGGTGGTAGCGATTACAGCCGGCCCTACTTCGGTGGACCCGGAGGACCCGACGCCACTGCGGCCAGGATGTTCCTCACCGGCTCGTGCGAAGAGGTGGCCCTGGACGACTTCAACAAGGATGGGCACGTGGACGTGGTCTTTGCCAACACCGTGGGCAGCAACGGCGAAAAAGCCCTTCTGTTCTACGGCAGCGAGAGCGGCCCCGACACGTCTGCCGACTTCGAGGTGGCCATTGACGATTCCGGCTGGGGGCTCAGCGTCGCCACGGGGGATCTCAACGGCGATGGATGGCCCGACCTGGCCTTCGGAAGGGTCGAGCAGAACCCCGATATCTACCTCCTCATGGGGAGCTCCAGCGGTTTCAGCAACCCGCCGGTCGAGATCGACGTCGACGGGAGCATCTACGACATCATAGTCATCGATCTCAACAAGGACGGGTACGACGACGTCATCAGCGGGTCCTCGTACGGTGACCGGGTCCATGTCTACCTAGGCTCCTCTGGTACCTTCGACGGCAACAGCGACTTCACGTTCAACACGGACAACCCCAGATACGTGGGCGTGGCCGCGGGCAAGAATAAGTTCGACTACATCCAGGGCTCCTTCATCACCAAGCCCATCAACAGGCCTATGGACCAGAAGTGGGACGTGCTGGTGATGGATGCCAACATCCCGCCCCAGACCGAACTGGAGATCACCGTCCTGGACAACGCTAAGAATCCCGTGCTGGGCTACGAGAGCCTTACGGGTCCCGACGTGGACCTCAGCGGTGTGGACGTGCCCACCATCCACATCAGGGTGACCCTGAGGAGCAACGACATGGTCACCACCCCCAGCGTCGACAGCATCTTCATCAAGTGGATGGACAAGAACGTGTGGCGTGAGGAGTACTATGGTAAGGCCAAG
>JAUVRF010000398.1 GCA_030597775.1 Methanobacteriota archaeon
CGGAACACGTTCTACCTCCTCCTCGCCGGTATCTCCCTCCTCGTGGCCGGGGTCGTGTTGATCCTGGTCATGCTCGTCCTGAAGCGAAGGAATCCCCCTGACAGCTAGGGCGAAGCGTAAAATAAGAGGGAACCTTACCAGCATTTGATGAACGACGAGTCCGAAGAAGGTACCGATGGCGACGAGGACAAGTTCGCCGCCTCCAAGACCAAGGGGATCGAGACCCTCCTGGGCGACCCGAAGAAGGCGATCATCAAGCTGTCCCTACCGATGATAGTCGCCATGTCCGTCCAGACCATCTACAACCTCGTGGACGCGTTGTGGGTCTCGGGCCTGGGCACCGACGCCCTGGCCGCGGTGGGCCTCTTCTTCCCCTTCTTCTTCATCCTCATCGCCGTCGCCACCGGCATCGGCGTGGGCGCCGGCGCGGCCCTGTCCCGTCGCATCGGGGCCAAGGACAAGGACGGCTCGGACAACGTGGCCATCCACTCGCTCCTCATGATGATGGGCGCGTCCGTGGTCATGGTGGTGGTCTTCATCCCTCTAACGCGGCCGATGTTCGAGGCCATGGGCGCCACCGGCGACGTGCTGGAGATGACCGTCCAGTACTCCACCATCTTGTTCGCCGCCGCACCCCTGCTGTTCTTCATGAACTGGGCCACCGCCATCCTGCGGGGCGAGGGGAACGTTACCCGTCCCATGTGGGCCATGACACTCGGTGCCATCATCAACATGGTCCTCGACCCCATCTTCATCTACACCCTGGACATGGGCGTGGCCGGTGCTGCCTGGGCCTCGGTGGTGTCCATCGCGGTCTCCGTGGTCGTTCTGGCATACTGGATGTTCTGGCAGCGGGACACCTACGTGACCATGCGCAGGTGCTGCTTCGCCTACTCCCGGGCCATCGTCAACGACATCATGAAGGTGGGCCTCCCCGCCACCGTGATGCAGCTGGCCATGAGCATCAGCATGCTCTTCCTCAACCTCATCATCGTGGACGTGGGCGGCACCGACGGCGTAGCGGTGTTCACTACAGGATGGAGGATGGTGATGATCGGCGTCCTGCCCCTGATCGGCATCGCCATGGCCGTCACAACGATATCGGCGGCCGCCTACGGTGCCCGGGAGTACGGCAAGCTCACTGTCGTCTTCCATTACGCCATACGGCTCGGGGTCGTCATCGAGCTGTTCGTGGCGGCCACGGTCTTCCTGCTGGCGCCGCAGATCGCCGCGATGTTCTCCATGGGTGAGGGCGGGGAGCGGATCCAGGGTGATATCGAGGACTTCCTGCGGATCATCGTCATCTTCTTCCCCTTCACCGCCTTCGGCATGTTCAGCTCAGCCCTGTTCCAGGGGACTGGCAAGGGCATGTACGCCCTCGCCGTCACGATCGTGCGGACGGTGATCCTCGCCGTCATCTTCGCCTACCTCCTCTCCACCGTCCTCGGTATCGGCCTTACCGGTGTCTGGTGGGGTATGGTCATCGGCAACACTGGCGGCGGCATCTTCGCCTTCATTTGGGCGAAGCTCTACATCACGCGCCTCAACGGTGAGCATGCGCCTGACCCTCTGTCCGCGCCGCAGCCGGAATGAACGCCCGCTCAGTTGCCGTCCTTGGCCTCCTCGGCCATCATGGTCGGGGGTGCCTTGGCGGGGTCGGGCTCCTTTGCCATGGGCGCCATCTGCTCGGGTCCGCCCTTCTTGCTCCCACGGAAGGCGAAGAGGATGATGATCACGAGGATGACGACGATCACCGCGTAGAGGGCCATCATCGGAGTGTCGTCCTCCTCCTCTTCCTCCGGTATGGTCACCGACACCTCGTTGCTGACCCTGCCTGACCCTATGTCGTTCACGGCCCTGACCTGGTAGAAGTAGGTCTTCCCCTCCTCGACTCCAGTGTCCTCGTACTCCAGCACCACACCGAGGGTGGTCAGCTGGGTCTCGCCACCGGAGGTGGTCCCGCGCATCACGGTGTAGCCAGTGATGGGACTACCGCCGTTGGTCTGGGGCGTCCCCCAGGTGAGGGTGACCACCCCGTCCTTCTCGCTGACGCTGACGGACCTCGGGGCCGATGGTACGGTGACCTCGGGAACGTCCACCGAGACCACGTTGGAAACGGGGCCGTTCCCGGCCGCGTTTCGGGCCGAGACGCCGTAGAAGAGGGTCGTGCCTCCCGGGGCTGTGGAGTCGGTGAAGGTCGTCCCTCCGATCTTTGTGAACATGGTCAGGTTGTCGATGGCGTCCCCGCGGAGTATGTTGTACTCCAAGATGGCGGAAGTGCCCTCGTCCTCGGGCGCTTCCCAGGCCAGGAACACCAGTACCGAGTCCATGGTCGCGGTGAGGTCGGTGGGCGCTCCTGGCTCCCCCTCGGCCGAGACCGCAAGGTTGACGGATACGATGACCAGCATCAGAAGGGCCACGGTCAAGATGATTAGTTTGAGCGCACGCGCGGACCTCGGTCCAGCAGCATCGATGATGGGAGCCCCTGCCTCCATGATTCATATCCCTCCGTGATGGCGACACCTCCCCGGAGCGAGGGTCGCGCAACGCGTCGAAATACACACTGCTCGGTAATATGTCTTTTCCGAGAAGAGAGGTACATAGAACGTCCCCATGGCGGCGAAGGCAAAACGTTGATGTCCGGGGCCGTCCTTTCGAGCCCTGGAGACATAACATGCCTGTCATAACATTCGACGGACCCGAGCTGGACGTGGAGACGCGCAAGAAATTGATCA
>JAUVRF010000025.1 GCA_030597775.1 Methanobacteriota archaeon
CGGAAGTACGCCGACACCCAGCTCACCCTGGTGCCCAACGAGGGCGATGAGATCAACACCACCCTGGGCGAGGCCCTGGAAAAGGGCATCATGTGCAACGAGGCCCTGGCCTACGTCGGGGGCGTCACCACCCGCTTCCTCATCGGCGTCGGGGTCGACCCCGAGCGCCTGAGGTTCCGCCAGCACCTCAAGACCGAGATGGCCCACTACGCATCGGACTGCTGGGACGCCGAGGCCAAGCTCAGCTACGGTTGGACGGAGCTGGTGGGCATCGCCGACAGGGGCGACTTCGACCTACGCCGCCATCAAGAGCACTCGGGCCAGGACCTGCGGGTCTTCGTCCCCTTCCCGGAGCCCGTCGAGATGGAGGTGGAGCGGCTCACGCCGGTGCACAAGGAGCTCGGCCCCCGCTTCAGGGGCGACGCCAAGGCGGTCGCCGAAGCCCTCAAGGAGGCGGACTCCAGCGCGTTGGGCGAGGACGGGCAGGCGACCATCTCGATCCCGGACGGCGAGGACGGGACCCGAACGGTGAAGGTGCCCGCCGAATGCTTCCAATTGGAGCGGGTCGTCGAGAAGCGCACCGGCGAGAAGGTGCTGCCCCACGTGGTGGAGCCCGCCTTCGGCATCGACCGGATCCTGTGGACCGTCCTGGAGCACTCCTTCACCCAGCGCAAGGGCGAGGATGGAGAGGCCATGACCGTCCTCAAGCTGCCCCCCGTTGTGGCACCGGTGACGGTGGGCGTATTCCCCCTGGTCTCCAAGGACGGGCTGGACACAATCGCCGAGGAGGTGGACGGCAAGCTCCGCGGAGTGGGCCTCCGGACGCTGTACGACGCCTCGGGTTCCATCGGCCGCAGGTACGCACGGGCCGACGAGGCTGGCGTGCCATTCTGCATCACCGTGGACCACGAGACCAAGGAGGACGACAACGTGACCGTCAGGTGGCGCGACACCCAGGATCAGGAGCGGCTTCCGATTTCCCACATCGTCACGTCGGTGAAGCAGCTGGCGGGGCTGGACTGAGCCGGCCTCTCGACGGATAATCTTATAGGTGCGTCAGACCAATTGCCCGACCAGTCAACGCTGGGGGGTCTTGGTCAAATGGAGCAGATCGTTGTGACTGGATCATACGAGAAGGTACTCGATGAGATCCACAATATCATTGAAGAGGAGGGATCGAGCCTTGCTTATCAAGATCCCTCGAAAGGGATCCTCATCGTAAAGAGATCTCTATTGAGTTGGGATACGATTGTAATGCGGATCATCGATGTGACGCCGCTCCCGGGTGGCTGCCAGGTCAGGGTAACTTCCTTCATGCCTCCATCCGCTCTGGAGTTTACAAAAAGGATGAAGGCCGCCGAGCTCAGGATAATCGAGGGGCTCAAGCGACGGATGGCGACGTCGGTGTTATCTTCCAAGGAACGCTAGTTCCTCACCTTGCTCGCTGCAAGCGCTATGGCGCGCAACACGGACTCCCGGGGCTGTATGGTCGCCACGGGGATGTGGAGTATCCTCTCGATGGTGGTGGACACGATCGGTGCGCACACGAGGGCGAGGGCTCCCTCTCGCTCGGCGCGCACGCCCTGGATTATGGCCTCCTCCAGGTTGAATGCGGGGTACTCCCGCAGCTCCAGGTCCCCCAGGCCCAGGGCCTCCAGCTCCGGTGCCAGGTCCTCCGTGACCGAGCGGGCGACGATGAGGGCAACGAAGCGCCCCCGCTTCGACCCGATGATCTCCTGGACGGCCGTGACCACCCGGCGGAGGGTGGCCAGGTTGGGATGCCGGTCCCCCGACAGCCTCTTGTAGATGGTGCTCTCCCCCAGGCCGGATTCCTTCGCGAAGTCCCTGGCCGTCATCTCCAGCTCGTCGCGGAGCACGCGACGCAGCTCGTTCCTGAAGGCCTCGTCACCCTCGATGGCAGCCCAGAGAACGTCCTCGTCAGCCGTCACACAACCACCTGTTCGACAATTGGGCCCGGAAATATTAATACATTCGTATCATCTGAATGAGTTTTTTCCACCCTTATGTATTGATATGGACCCAAGGTATTTATGCAAGACCTAGTATCGAAGCTCGATCACCATGTCGAAGAAATTGCTAGCAGTAGGCACCATCGCACTCCTGATGGTAACTGCGTCGCTTCTGACCGCAGGCTGTCTCGAAGATGATGAGGAATGGGACGGGACCATCAGGGTCGCGTACCTCAACGGTGACATCCATCAGGTGGCCTACTTCGTGGCCAACAGCGCCGAGGCCGGAGGGGGCACGTCCTTCTTCGACCAGTACGACGTGAAGGTGGAGAACGCCAAGGGCGCCCCCTACAACAACGGCGGCGCGGTGATGACCGCCTTCGAGGCCGGCGACGTGGACATCGGCTACCTGGGTTCGCCCCCGGCCATCATCGGCCACGTGAACGCGCTTACCGAAACGAAGGTCATCGCCCAGGTGAACAGCCTCGGTTCCGCCTTGGTGGTCCGCGAGGGCATCAACACCCCCGCCGACCTGGTGGGAACGACGATCGCCACCCCCGGCGGCTCCACCATCCAGCACTTCATGTTCCTCACCTACCTCGAAGACAACGGCATCGACAGGGCCGACGTGACCATCACGACCGAGGCGGTGAACCTGATGAAGGTCTCCCTAGACACCGGGGCCATCGACGGCTTCATCGCGTGGCAGCCCTGGCCAGCCGACGCCGTCGCCGATGGCTTTGGCCACGTCCTGGCCGATTCCACCGATATCTGGCCCGGCCACATCTGCTGCGTCCTTGCCACCATGAAGAACTTCGCCAAGGACCATCCCGAGGCAGTGACCGCCTACCTGCGTGCCCACATCGCCTCCACCAAGTGGATACAGCAGGCGATGGCCGATAAAGGCTCCGACGAGTACCAGTTGCACGTGGACATCTCGGTGGACGTCACAAGCCGAAGCGAGACCGTCGTCAAGGACGCCCTGGACGGTATGGAGTACGGTTACGCCCTGGATGCGACCTTCCTCGGTTCCTTCGAGGAGTACGTGGACGAGCTGATCCGGCAGGGCACTCTCACCCCCGAGGCCATGGACGAGGCCGGCTACACCGACGCCGCGGACCTGACGGACAGGTACGTGGACGACTCGTACATCAAGGACGCCGAGGGCTCCCTCTGAGCCTAGGGAAGTCATAATACCCACCATTCCGTTGCCAGGGGCGATTCACACGGACGTCGACGGCACATCACCGGAGGTGGGGAAGGCACCCCCTGGTAAGCAAGGTGGAGCAATGGCGAAGAAGGGGTGGATGATCTTCGGCAACAGGCACGAGGGCTGGTTCCTCTGGATAGCCGGTTTCCTCGCCTTCATCGTGACGTGGTGGCTGCTGGCGCTCTGGGTGGACAGACCCTACCGGCCCACCCCGCCCGAGGTGTTCATCGCACTCGTGGAGTCCCTCTACACGACCACCCCGCGGGACCCCAACACGATGTCGGATCATATCTGGGCGAGCCTGTACCGGGTGTTCTGGGGCCTGGTCTTCGCCTTGGCCCTGGCCATCCCCCTGGGCTACCTGGTGGGGTATTCCCGACCCGTCGAGCAGTTCGTGAGCCCGGCTGTCGAGCTCCTCAGGCCCATCCCGCCCATCGCATGGCTGCCCTTCGCCATCGTGATGTTCTCTGTAGCTGGGGACTTCCCGGCGGCCGCTGTCTTCATCATCTTCCTTGGCATCTTCTTCCCAGTGCTGACCAACATCGTCGACGGTGTCAAGGGCATCGACGACCTGCTCTACGACGCGGCCCTGACCCTGGGCGCCCGGCAGCGCGACCTGGTCCGGAAGATCATACTCCCGGCCTCCCTGCCCTCGATGATGACGGGCATACGCATCGGCGTTGGAGTGGGGTGGATGACCATCGTGGCCGCGGAGATGACCCCGGTGTTCAGCGAGGGCCTGGGGTGGTACATCTGGGACCGTGCCGAGGTGTTCAAGTACGACGAGATGTGGGCCGGCATGCTGATGATCGGCATCATCGGAATCATCATGATAAAGTCGCTTACCTACGCGGAGAGGTGGTTGCAGAGATGAACGATGACGCCCCCTTCATACGCATACGCAACCTCTCCAAGTCCTTCGTGGACAAGAACGACCCGACGGACGTTGTCCACGCCGTCCGGGACTTCAACCTGGCTATCGCGGAGGGCGAGTTCGTCGTCGTGGTCGGGCCTTCGGGCTGCGGCAAGACCACCCTCCTGCGTTGCATCGCCGGGCTAGTGGAGCCCACCCGAGGGAACGTGCATATACGGGGACGTCCCCTCGAGGGACCAGGGGCGGAGCGGGGCTACGTCTTCCAGAGCTTCGCCCTCTTCCCCTGGCGCACAGTTCGGCGGAACATTGAATTCGGTCTAGAGCTAAAGGGCATGCCCAAAGAGGAGAGGCGCCGCATCTCAGACGAGTACATCGACCTTGTGGGCCTACAGGGCTTCGAGGACTCCCACCCCAGGGAGCTGTCCGGCGGCATGCAGCAGAGGGTCGGACTGGCGAGGGCCCTTGTCAACGACCCCGAGGTGCTGCTCATGGACGAGCCCTTCGGTTCCCTCGACGCCCAGACCCGGAACATCATGCAGACAGAGGTTCTCAAGATATGGAACCGGACCCACAAGACCATTATATTCGTCACCCACTCGGTGGACGAGAGCATCTACCTGGCTGACCGGGTCGTTGTGCTCACGGCGAGGCCGGCCAGCATCAAGGCCATCTTTCCCGTGGACCTGCCGCGACCCCGTGACCGGGCGAGCGATCCCTTCGCTCACATCCGCCACGAGGTCCTCGAGGACCTCACCGAGGAGGTGCTCCGCGGCATCGAACAGATGGACAAGCCTGGTGAAGGACCGTGACGGGACAGCAAGACCCCCGGGGCAGACCGCCGACGCAACCGCAGTACCCTCCCCAGCGACCGGACCGTCGTTCGGTCCCTCCCCATCAATACGGAAACCCTATTGATAAGGGGACGACCATCCATCAAGGGCAGCCCATGCCCCAGCAGCAACCCCCCGCCCAGCAGCCCCAGGCGTACCGGCCGCCCCCGCCTCAACGACCGCCGGTGCAATCCCAGTACCGGCAACCGCCTCCCTACCAGCAGACATCTCCACCCGTGGTCGCGGCCTCCGACGTCGAGATCATCGAGGAGTTCGAGGCGTACGACGAGGAGATATCGGAGGAGGAGTTCCTAGCCGAGAAGCGGGCAATGCGCCGGCGTCGGGTCGCCGGAATGGCGGGCGCCACCGTTATGGGCGTGCTGGCCGCGATCATCGTCTTCGCCCTCCTCTTCGACAGCTCCTTCCTGCCCACCATCCACGACAACTTCGAACCCACGGAACTGGAGAGCTCGAACCTCGTCGCCCCCGGCATCCCCACGTGGGACCCGGAGCTGGGAGACGCGCCACCCACTCCCACCGCCGGTCTAGCGGCTGAGGCGCGTTACACCATCACATGGCTGACAACATCCGTGTTCGTGGGTCGTGGCGGGACCATGCGCGTCAACATCACCAATAGCGGCCAGACGGACATATACGTCAAAACGGTACGGCTTGTACCGGAGTGGGCCGACCCATTGGAGTGGTACGGGACCACCATGGGCCGCTACGTATCGCCGGGACAGGAGGTGCACATAGGACTCCTCGGGTTCTCGGGACCCGTGGCCCCGGGGCCCTATGACTACAACTTCGAGATCGACCTCATGGCCAAGCGCCGCGTGACCGGCACCTGGGCCGACCTGGACCCCTCGTCCCACGACACCTTCTCGATGGACGTGCTCCCCGCCACGCCCGTAGCGGGATACACCCAGTACATGAACGACAAGGACATCTACCGCAAGGTCAACGACCTCATGCAGCCCGGTGACCTCCGGGTGGCAGAGCTCGCCAACGAGGTCAGGGCGGGGCTCGGCGACTCGTACAACGTTTACTGGATCGCCTCGCTGTTCGACTGGGCACTGGAGAATCTGGAATACGTGTCAGACCCCTCCGACGACGACATCTGGTCGCCCCCAGGGGATACATGCGACTCGGAGGAGGGAGACTGCGAGGACTACTCGATCCTGCTCTCCTCGGTCATCGAGCACTGGGGAGGCAATTCGCGATTCTACATCATAAGCGGCCACGCCTTCGCGGCGGCCTACGTGGGCGGTCCGGAGATGGACACCCTCGCCGTGGCCAACGCCCTGAACAAGTTCTACGGTACCTCTGCCAGATACTCGTGGTTCAAGGATGACAAGGGGTACTGGATCATCCTGGACGGGACCTCCAGCCAGTACATCGGCGGACTTCCCTACAACGGGGTCGCCATCGACAACCAGGGCGGCTGGGACATCAAGGACACCGAGTACCTCTACATCACGGACATCTACCCAGACTATCCCGAGTGAGCCCGGGCCCGTCCGTAGCCTCCCTTGGATCATATCTCCTTCAGCAGAGCCTGGGCGGTCATCCGGATCGCCTCGTCGGAGCTGTACCTGGGCTCCCAGCCCAGGCCCAGGATGGCCCTGATGTCCAGGGACATGACCTTTACATCGCCCTTCCAGCCCCGGCCGCCGTCGACGCCACCGGTGGTGTGGTACTTGACGCCGGCAAGGCCCATCACCTCTGTCACTATGTCGGCTATCGTGATCACGTCCGTGGACTGCTCGGTGCCGATGTTGTAGATGCCAAGGTCCTCTTCGTTCCCATCGTAGCCCATGACCATTGCCTCGACGCAGTCCTTGACATGGACGTAGGACTTGCGCTGCTTGCCGTCGCCGAGTATCTCGAGCCTGTTCTGGTCTGCCCGCAGCTTCTTGATGAAATCGAAGATGACTCCGTGGGTGCCCCGGGAGCCCACCACGTTGGCGAAGCGGTACAGCACTCCCCGCATGCCGAAGGTGCTCACGTAGGAGGATATCAGTGCCTCGCTTGCCAGCTTGCTGGCCCCGTAGATCGAGATGGGCTTCAATGGACCGTAGTCCTCCGGTGTGGGGAGCACCGTGGCCTCCCCGTAGACGGTGGACGTGGAGGTGAACACGATGTCCGTGACCTTCTGGTGGCGCATCGCCTCCAGGACGGTGTAGGTCGCCAGGATGTTCTGCTCCACGTGGGCGTACGTGTTCTCGGCGGCGGTGCGGACGTCGGGATTGGCCGCCAGGTGGAACACCAGGTCAGCGCCCTTCAGGTAGGGCAGTATCGACTCGAACTTGGTCACGTCGGTGCGCACCAGGTGCAAGCGGTCGTCGCCGTACCAGCGGTCCAGGAAGTCCTCATTGCCCGAGGTCAGGTTGTCAAGGACCCAAACCTCCGCGGCCTCCTTCATGATCCTGTCCACCAGGTGGGAACCGATGAACCCGGCCCCGCCGGTGACAACGACTCGTGCGTCTGCAAGTTTGCTCATGGACTCAATCCCTTAACGTCTGTCATCCGATGATATGCCTTGTGCCGAGACCCCTCCACGTCAGGACCTCCTCACGATGAAGACCGCGTGCTCCCTGTCGAAGGGCTCCAGGTCGACGACCTCCTCCAGGCGGAAGGCGGACGACCTGATGACGGACCTCACGTCCGCGTACACCTCGGTCGCGGGCCGCGCCACGTCGACGCTGCTAGCCTTCACCACCAGTACCACCCAGCCATCCGGTGCCAGCAGTGCGAGGGCGTTTCGATGGGCTATGTCCCACTGGTCCCGCTGCGCCACGTCCTGGTACACCACGTCGACGGGCCTGCCCACCTGGGTGGTGTACGCCGCCGGGGTCCGGGCGTCGGCGAGGATGGGGACGACGTTCGACCTCCTCCTTGCGACCTCCAGCAGAGAGCGGAAGGGCTCGGGGGCGAACTCCACCGCGTAGATCTGGCCCTGTGGGCAGACGTCGGCCATGTACGAGACAGTCGTGCCCGCGCCAGCGCCCAGGTACAGCACCCTTGAACCGGATGTGAAGGGCCAGTTGGTGACGCCCATCTTCACGATGGCAGCCAGCTTGGTGCCGTTCGGTGGGAAGGAACGGTAATCGTGGCCGTTGTCCCCCTTTACCACCCGCTCCCCTCCCGGCCTCACATCGGTGGTGCTCCTGGTGTAAAGGTCCGCACCATCGGTATAAACACCCGAGTGGGAGTGCTGTCTTATGGCAGGGGGATCCATCGGTGTCTCACAACCGTAAAGGGCTCACTTCACCTTCTGGCCGCACCGTGGGCATTGGCTCACGCCCTCCAGCAACAGGTTGCCACACCTGGGACAGCGGTGCTTCGCAGCCTCCTGGGCCACCTTCACTTCCGCCTTGGTCTTCTTGCTGGCGGCCACCTTCTGCACCAGCTTCTGCACGTTGCCGACGCTGATGATCGGCATGTTCTTCGAGAGCTTCTTCTTCTTCTCGAGGGACTTGAGCATGAAGTTGGCCTCGGTATGCTGGGGCCGGCCTGCCTTGTCGGTCCAGTCCAGTATCACCTTGATCGGTATGTCACCGGGGGCCTTGGTGGTGATGTTGAACGAGCGGTTCACGTAATCGTTGACGCCCAGGGACTCTATCGTCTCGATGGGGTCGATGCTTATCTCACCCATCATGGTTATCATGATGTTGAACGCGTGGGTCACCCCGGTGTTCATGATCAGGGCCTTCACGGAGGTGGGCTGTCCCGGGGTGAACGACTCACGCACAACGGCCAGGACGGAGACCTCGGGTTGGGCCTTGGCACGCATCCTTGTCGCGACCTTCGTGGCCGCCTCGGCGTACTTGACGGCCGAACCGAACTCGTCACGTTCCAGATCCGCCTGGGCCTTCTGCAACAGCACCTCCGCCTCCAGCACGTTGAGGCCGAAGGCCTTGGCGTTCTCCAGCACCTGGGCCGCCTTCTCGATGGCGGTGTCGAAGTACCGGTGGTTGTCGAACATGTAGACCTTCCGGTCCTTGCATCCCGCCACGATGAAGTGACCCTTCTCGGATATGGCCAGGGATGTGATCTCCCCGTCCGCCTCGCACTGCCAGAGGAGCTGCAGGGCCTTGTCGTACATCGCCACGTGGTTGGTGGTGGTACCGACGACGATGTACTCGCCCGAGTCGGAGATGTTCATGGCGGAGATCACGCCTACTGCCTTTGCCCTGTGCAGGACGCTGCCGTCCTTTGACAGCACCAGTATCTCGTCGCCCATGGACTCCACCATCAGGTTCCCCTGGTCGGAGACCTCCACGTGCTTGACCGATCCCACGTTCTTGGGGTTCCATATCATCGAACCGGAACGGTTCAGGAAGTACGTTCGCCTGTCGGAGGAGGAAGCCAGGATGTAGTCGGCTGAGCCGTTGATGTCCAGGGCCTCGATGGGTCCCATGGTCTTGTACGACCAGTACAGGTTGCCGCTGTGATCGAAGCAGTAGATGAAGGCGTCGTACGAACCGATGATGGTGTACCTTCCGTCGCGGGTGATGGTGACGTTACGGACCTCGCCACCGACCTTCTGGTTCCAGATGAGGGCCCCGTTCGCAGCAACGACGTAGATGTTCCGGTTGTCCGAGCCCAGGGCCACGTAGTTGCCGTCGTTGGTCATGTCCACGCCCATCACCGGGCGGTTCACGCGACGGCGCCAGAGGAGGGCGCCCTGGATGTTGAAGAACGAGATGATGTTGTCGTGGGTGGTGGTACAGATGTACTCCCCGTTGGGAGAGACCATGACCCGAAGCACAGGCGTGCCCAGGTTCTGGCCCCATACGGCGTTGCCTGCCTTGTCGAAGAGGTATAGGTAGGCGTCCTGGGAGCCTGCGACGATGTGCTCGCCGTCGGCGGAGATGGATACGTCGAGGACATGGCCTCGCGTCAGATATTCCCAGGCCTTGACGGCATCCATTGGCCCCACCATCCTCTGGTCTCCAGCAAGAAAACTGCCTACGTATATGATAAGGCCTCGGGGCATAAATAAGCATTCCGTTTGATTGCGTTTGACCGTGTCCCCGAGGGGACGGACCCCGTCACCCATCCCCGGGTTGACCGCGGGAGCACGGGTTGGGTCGTGGCGAACGTTCTCGCAACATTGATATACATCTTAAGCATTACTGACTGACGGTCAGTCAATAACGGCGGACCCACGGAAAAGGTGGTCGATCGTAAATGGCCAGGACGGTGAAGAAGCCGGAGGAGAGACGCGTCGAGTTCCTCCTCTCGGCCCAGAAACTGTTCATCGAGCATGGATATTACAACACCTCGGTCGACGACATCTGCAAGGAGATGGGCGTGGCCAAGGGCCTTTTCTACTACTACTTCAAGACCAAGGAGGACCTGGTGAGCCAGATGGTCGATCACCTCTGGGAGGGCGCGGTCGATGATTTCATGGTCATCAGGGACAGGTAGGACCTCAACGCCCTAGAGAAGCTCATGCTGTACTCCAAGGAGAGGGGAGAGGTGAAGCTCCAGCAGACGTACCTCGTGGAGCTTGTCGTCAGGGAGCCCAACTCCCCCCTGGTGCAACAGCTGAGGGAGAAGGGCATCGAGGTGCTTGCCCCTATCCTGGGCGAGATAATCGCAGAGGGTGTGGAGGAGGGGTTCTTCGACACGGAGTATCCGGAGGAGGCCGCGGAGTTCCTCATCCGGGGTGCCGAAGGCAAGATCCGCAATGACCTGGGAGATGCTGACGCGATGATCCGTACCTACACGATGACCCTTGATATGTGGGAGCGGGTCCTGGGCGCCAAGAAGGGCACTTTCATGAGCCTCATGGCCGAGCACGAGGAGGATATTAGGAAATTCGCCGTGGCGGCTGAAAGGATCGACAACAGGAGCGACATCACGCAAGATGGAGGAGATGATTGAATGGACGAAGGCGCTGACGCAACGGCGACGCCCGAAGGGACGCCG
>JAUVRF010000219.1 GCA_030597775.1 Methanobacteriota archaeon
GGCGATAGCCAGGTTCTTCTTCTCCTCGTTGGAAAGGAAGCCCCTCGGACGCTGCTGGTAGGAGGCGTAGTACACGGGCGGGTTGTTTCCCCCGAGGATCCTTATCTCGCGCTGGCCGCCTCCTCCTCCTCCTGCTCCTGCTCCTGCTCCCCCTGCTCCCCCTGCTCCTCCTCCGCCGTATCCCATCGTCACACCGTCCCGAGGATGTAGGGCAGGGCGTAGATGGTCCCGACAACGCTGCCCAGGTTGGCGAAGGCGGTCACCATGAGCACCCTCACGACCTTGTTGCTCATGAAGCCCCTCAGGGTCTCGGCCTCGATGTACTCCAGGTCGGCCATTGTGGGCTTTCTTATCTTGGCCTCGACCAGGCCGGCGAACCAGCCCGCGGCCAGTGTGGGGTTCAGGGATGTGAACCAGGCCACGCAGAATGCTGTCAGGATGCTCAATGGGTGTCCCATGGCCAGGGCTGCGCCGATGGCGGCGAAGATGCCGTTGGCGAGGAACCAGACCACGAAGCCCTCCCTCAGGGTCTCGTAGTTGCCCGTGAAGGCCATGTAGAACATCCAGGTGAGGAAGAACCACGGCACTCCCCATCCGAACGCCTTGGCGATGCTGAAGCCCTTGGGAGGCACGTAGTTGAGGGATTCGTAGGTCGGGAAGGGACCCCTCTTCTCCAATTTCTCGGCCAGGCCGTTGATGTGACCCGCGCCCACCACGGCCAGCACCTTGCCGTCCTTGCTGGCCTGGAGGATCTTCTTGGCGATGAAGGTGTCCCGCTCGTGGATGAGCACATCGGCCACGGATGGGACTATCTCCGACAGCTCCTCGACCATCATGTTGAGCATGTCCTCCTCCATGAGCTGGTCCACGTCGATCTCCTCCATCTCCTCGTCGTAGACCCCGGTGATGGCGGCCATGAGGTTCCAGGTGAGGCGCATCTTCTCACGGAGGGACATCTTCTTCCAGGCCCGCTTCAGGGTGATGCTGATGTCCCGGTCGGCCAGGAGCACCCTGATGTCGTTCTCCCCCGCGGCCTCGATGGCGGCGAGCATCTCCGCTCCCGGTTCCACACCCTGCTCCATGCCGATGCGTCTCTGCATGGCTGCCAGGAAGGCCTGGGCTATGAAGAAGTAGGGATTGGAGCCCGACAGGGCCTTGGTGATGGGCAGGTCCCGCCACTCACGCTTGCCAGTGAGGACCTTGTACCGGCTGGGGTCCAGTTCGACGGCCACGATCTCGGGTTTGTGCCGTTCGATGGCCTCGCGGACCTCGTCCACGCTCTTCTCGGAGACGTGTGCGGTCCCAATGAGGACTATATTGTCCCCGACGAGTCTTTCCAATACGGCACCTCGGAAGGAGAAGTTCACTGGCGTATATGGACCTTTCTGCCCGGTTCCGGACCCACGGACCCGACCTACATACCGGAGGCGTCCAAGAAGGCGGGGAACAGGTCCTCGACCACCCACTGGTCCACATCCATGTCCACGCCCATCCTGAGGGTGATCGAGCCACCCCCCATCCTCGCGTGACCCCCTCCGGACCCCACGTCGCCCAGGGCCTCCTTGGTTATGTCGCCCACGTGTGGACCTCCCGTGACGGACCTGGCCGATACGAGCACCTTCTGGCCCACCTGGCCGAACACGAAGACCGCTGCCACGTTCTCCTCCTGCAGCAGGAAGTCGGCGACGTGGGGCAGGTCGTCACGGGAACCGACCTCTCCGCACCATACGAACAGGTGATCGCCGTACCTTCTCCTGGCCTGGATACCCCTGCCTATCACGTCCATCACCTTGGATGCCAAGGGTGGGTGCTCCACCAGATCGAGGAGCTCCTGGTCGGCCAGACTGGACAGGTAGGCGGAGGCCCGCATGTCCGCCGTGGATACGTTCCGTCTCAGATGGTCGGTGTCCGTGCGGATACCGAAGAGGAGCGCCGCCGCCAAACGGGGGTCTGGGATGATGCCCATCTGCTGGAGATGGGTCGTGACCATGGTGGAAGTGGACCCGACGCCCGGCCGTACGTCGCTGTAGTCGGCGGCGCTGACATCACGGTTGGTGGAATGATGGTCCAGCACCACGTTGGGGACCGCCTCGGGGGGCAGCACGTTGTGGGCGCCGGGTCGACCAGCGTCCACGAGGACGACCCTGGCGGCGCCCTGGATGACGTGTGGGGCATCCTCGGGCTCCAGCCTGGAGAGGGGCGCCTTGATGAGACGGGCGAAGAACCTGTTCTGGAGACGGTTCAAGCGGCCGCCATGGTAGATCTTGCCCTCCAGACCCAGCTCCTGGCAGATGCGGGCCATGCCCATGGCCGCGGCGATGGCATCGGGGTCCGGGTCGTCGTGGGTGAAGATGGCGACCCCGGTGCCGCCCCCGGCCTTCAGGGTCTCCACCAGGTTGTCCGTGGACCGCTTGGCCATGTGCTCCTCGATCTTGGATACGACGGTGTGGGCCAGCGCCTCCTGCCCCACGCGCATCGCATGACCCTCGCCGGTGTAGGTCTCCAGGTACGGAAGCTCCTGGATGCCCACGTCGGAGGCGATTATGCGAGCCTTGGGGAACTTCCTGCGGAATGATTTGGCCAGGCGGTCGACCCGGAGGGCATCCACGTCCATCATGACGAAGACCTCCGTGCCCTGGATGGGGCCATCGGCCTCGGGGTCGCTGACCAGGGCCTGGCAGCATTCCATGCCGTCCTCGCGGGCCATGTCGGCCCACAGCTCCGCATCCTCGAATACGACGACCTCGATCCCCCGCTCCCTGAGCATGAGGGCGACCCTCCTGTTGATGAGGCCGTAGGTCACGATCGCCACTTTCACAAGGACTCACCTGCGGGTACATCGCGTGGATTCTAGATAACAGCTATGTCAGACGGCCATGCAGGAGGTTCAGTACTCCTCTTCCTCGCCTATGGCCTCGATGACCTCATCGCACACCAACTTGAGGATGATCTCCAGGTCCTCGGGGGGCTGGTCCTCGGTCGAGGGCGTCACCGGGGTCACGCCTTTCACTCTCAGGGTGTTGATGAGGTAGTGGACGAACTCCTGCATCAACTTCTCGTCGTTGTGCAGGGAGAGGGTGTTCACCGCATCCAGGCACACCAGCTTGGGCTGATCGCCCAGTCGCTTGATCATGGTGTGGACCTTGAGCATGATCGTCTCGATCATGGTCGGGCTCTCGATATAGAACACTGAACCCTCGTCCTCGGGACCCTTTCCCACCATGAACGAGATGCAGTCCACGAAGTGGACGTGGTCCGTCGAGAGGTCCTCGGAGGCCAGCTGTTCCTTGATCACCGAAGAGGGGATCGTGGCGGTCACGTAGATGCATGCCAGACCCTCGTCCCTGGTGTACATCACGACCTCCTTCATGGCGGTGAAGTAGTTGTTGATGTCCGTGATCAGGGAGATCGCGGCGTTGTCCGAGGTCTCCTTGAGCGCTGCGCCGATCTGGTCGGGAGTGGTCATCTACTCAACACCTCCCCTGGTATACGACTTGAGCACCGGCACGATGATGATGCCGTACTGGGTGAGGTCCATCACGTAGCGGGACCTGGAATGCTCGGCTCCGCGCATCTTGATTATCTGAAGGCTCCGGAGCAGGTCGCCCCGGCTCTCGATGTTGGAAAGGAGTATGACACCGTCCGTGATGGTGTCCTCGATGCCCATCGAGGAGTAACGAACGGATTCCGGGGCCAGCTCCGAGGTGAGGTAGAGGGTGATGCCCTTGGCGGTGAAGGTCCGTACCATCTGCTTCAGGAAGCTGCGTACGCGGCCCTCGTTGTCGAAGGATGCCAGGACGGTGGTCAGGCTATCGATGGCCAACCTCTTGGCCCCGGCGTCGTCCACGGCCTTCTCGATAGCTCCCAGGAGCTTGTGACCGTCCTCTTGGGACAGGCCGGTGTCCGGATGCTCGATACCGAGGTGTTTGTAGGTCTCGCCCATGTCCTCGATGACGAGCTTGCCGTCGTCGACCAGTGACTGGGAGAAGAAATCGTAGGGACCCATGTTGGCTATCGCCCGTTCCGGGGTCTCGGAGGTGAGGTATATCACGCCGGGCTCTCCATCGGCAGCGGCGCGGGCCAGTATCTCGAAGCAGGTGGTGGTCTTCCCGGTGCCAGAGGCGCCGGAGATCAGTATACTGCTGCCCACCGGGACACCGCCTTGAAGTATCTCGTCAAGGTCGTCGATCCCCGTGGGCTCAAGGTCCACGCCGGTCGAATCCGGCTTGTCCCGTTTCTTACCTTTTTTCGCCATACTGTCCTCCCTCTCCC
>JAUVRF010000338.1 GCA_030597775.1 Methanobacteriota archaeon
AGGGACACCCCCTGCAGGCCGCGCCGAACACGAACCCGAGGGCCAGGAGCGGGCCCATGATCCAGATGATGATGCCGAGGACGAGGCAGACGTAGATCGTCAGCCAGGTCTTGTAGATCGGACGGTAGATCGCGGACGTCATCTCAACCATCCCCCTCCTTGAACTCATCCATCTCCTCGACCTCCCATATCGAGATGATGGGGAACAGCTTCGTGAAGATGGCGAAGATGAGACCGAACAGGGCCATCGAGCCGAACGTCAGGGCCCATTCGACCCACGACGGGATGTAGATGCCGTCCTGGTAGGGCAACAGGTACCGGGTGAGGCCCGGGACCACGATGATGAACCGCTTGGCCCACATCGCGATGAACAGGATGCCAGAGACTATCAGGATGTTCCTGTACGTCCGGGTCCTCTTGAAGGTGAGCACGATGATCGGGACGAAGAAGCCTATGATGACTATGGGCCAGGTGATCCAGGCGAACTGACCGAACCAGATGGCGTGACTGATCGGCTCCCGGTCCGCGGTGACGGTGTAGTCCGCCGTCAGGGTCTCCGCCAGGAACATGTACATATAGATGAGTATCAGCACCAGGAGGAGTTTGGCCATCTTCTGGAACATCTCGTCCGTGATCCACTTCTCCAGGTTGTACGCCTTCCGGTAGATGGCCGCGATGATGATGAGGATCGGTAGGCCCGTGATGAGCGCGCCCGAGATGAAGTAGGGTCCCATGATGGCGTCATGCCAACCGGGTTGGGCGATCATCAGGCCGAACACCCATGAGAGCACGGTGTGGACCATCAGCACCGTCGCGGTCACGATGATCGCGAGGGTGAAGATTATCTTGTGGAGCTCCTTCTTCTGGGCCTCGGTCCCGGTGTAACCGTTGGACAGGAGCCTGTAGATGAACCTCCTCTTCGGGACCTTCCCGGCGAGTCGGGCCATGTCCGGTACCATGGGGAAGTACACGTAGGCCGCGCTGGCGAGGAGGTACACGACGATCACGATGGTGTCCCAGACGAAGGGGGACGTGGACTGTCCGTAGAAGAACATGTTGAACAGCCTCTGGGGCCGCCCGATGTCGAACAGGATGTTGAGGAAGGCGACTATGACGGCGACGATGGTCACCGTCTCAGCTATCCTGGTGATGGGATTGGCCCAGTCCTGCTTGAGCAGGCGCAGGATGCCCGAGATCAGGGTGCCCGCGATGCTGATGCTGATGAAGAAGACGAAGTTGATGATGTATATACCCCAGGGCACAGGCTGGCTGAGGCCAGTGACCGACAGACCGTAGGTGATCTGGTAGAACCATGCGTAGAACATGGCGGCGATTAGCACCATGAAGCCTATGACGACCAGCTTGAACCTGGTTCCCGTCTGCTCCAGGGGAACTATGATCCGCGCTTCCAGCTCCTTCACGGTCCCCCCTCCATGAACTCGAGGCGGCCTCTGACCCGCTGGTGGTCCTCGACCACCCAGTCGTTGGTGAAGGCGGCCACCTGTGTGTAGAAACCCGTCTGGTCATCCCTCTCGATCCGGGCCTGTAGGTTCCCGACCCATCGGGTGAGGTGTTCACCGAGGAAGCTCTCCTGGGCCTCGAGGAGGGACCGCATCTCATCATCGCTGGAGGATCCCCCTTCCAGGGTGCACAGGTGACGCATGAAGTCCAGCTCGAGGGAGATGTGATCGGGCATCTCACCACCCAGGATGGTCGCGGGCTCGACCCCGTACCTGGCGTAGATCTCCATGACCTCGGAGGTGGCCCTGCCGTGGATTACCCCCTCCCTGTACAGGGACTCGTACGGGGGCGGAGGCGAGAACGGCCTCAATCCCCTCAGCAGGTCGGTGAAGTCCCCAGCAAGGACATCCATGTCAAGGTCCGCATCGTCACCCAGAAGGGCGGCGACCGTCCTCTCGTCGGCGGGTTGGATGAAGAGCTCGGCGAGCATCCCGTAGATCTCGTCCCGGTTCCCGTTCACATCCGCCCTCATTCCGGCTTCCTCCTGGTGTCCAGGTTCCGGGCCTCGGTCGAGGGCGGGGTCTTGTTGAGGTAGTAGACATTGGGTTCGTTTCCAAGGTCCTCGAGGAGCCTGAAGTGGGGTCGCTCGGTCAGGAGCTGGGAGACCTTGCTGTTGGGGTCATCGATGTCCCCGAAGTTCAGCACGAACATGGGGCAGATGTTCACGCATGCCGGGCTCTGGTCCTTCGCCCTGCGCTGGACACACCAGGTGCACTTCTCGGCCGTTCCCATGAAGTGGGAGCCACCGGCGACGTTGACCCCCTGGTAGTTGCGGTGCAGGTCGGGGTTCTTGTGGGGTGGGAGGACACCCCTGGTGCTCTCCTTGACGTTCCCGGTCCCCAGCTCGTTGACACCGTCGGACTCCCAGTCGTAGTACTGGTTCTCCACGGGCTTCTTCCAGTTGAAGTAGCCGACGCCGTAGGGACACGCGAGAAGGCAGTACCGGCATCCGATGCAGCGCTCGAAGTCGGTGAGCACAAGACCATCATCCTCCCGCTTGAACCGCGCCCCGACGGGACAGACGGGAACGCAAGTTGGCCTCTCGCAGTGCATGCAGGGCCGGGGAAGGAAGGTCCGCTGGACGTTGGGGAACTCGCCGTCCTCCATCTTGAGCACGTCCATCCAGAAGATGCCCTCGGTGGTGTTGTTCTCGATCTTGCATGCCTCCATGCACGATCTGCATCCAACGCAGCGGGCCAGGTCGATGACGAAGACGTGGTGCACCATGGGATCACACCGCCCTCTTCACCTTGACCTTCACGTGGAAGGACTGGTCCGCCGTGTTCGTGGAGTATCCCCTGCCGGTGAAGAACAGGCTGTTGGGGGTCGGGCCTCCGTCCTTGACCAGGTCGTTGACCCATGCACCGTAGTGATGTGACATGGCCACGGTGTTGGGCTCGATGCCCTCGACGAGCTGGACCTTCGCCTTGACCCTCCTCGTCTCGTCCGTGACCGAGTTGTGGGATTCTATCCACACCTCGTCATCCTCGTGGATCCCCTTGTGCTCCGCGGTCCGGGTGTTCATGACCAGATGCTGGTGGGGCTCGATCTCGTTCATGTGGGCGAACATCGTCGCCCTCGACTGCTGGTATTGGATCTTCCTGTACGCG
>JAUVRF010000123.1 GCA_030597775.1 Methanobacteriota archaeon
CAGTGATCGACATGCAGCGATCGGGGCCCCAACCGGACCTCGATGGGATCCTTGTCCCGTACCAGGACCAACTGGTCCTTCGTCAGACCCATGTTGTCGCCCAGGACGTAGGTCGCGCCATCGCTGTCACGAAGATGGGATGGCAGGTCGGACCCGTCCACGGAACCCTCCTCGTCCATCAGCACGATGGGGCCGTCCCCGTATTCTGCCAGGACCGCCTCCAGATCGCGTCTCGCAACGTGGATACCGGGCAATGCCTTTATCCACCTTCCCCCGATGGGCAAGTGCTCGTCCCGCGCTCGCGACAGGAGGGCGACCGTGGACCGTTCGTCGGGATTGAGATTGCGGACCAGGTCCCCCGATACCCTTATCGTCTTGGGCGCGTCGGGTGGTCCGAGGAGCACAAGCACAAGTTCGGAATCCCGTCTGAGGTCGTGGGATACGAAGAGCGATGATTGGACGCACCTGGCCAGCAGGTCCCAACGGCCTCCGGCCCCACAGATGTCGTCCAGTGGAAAATCCCTGGCCGTCCGTGCCTGTTGGCCCACGACTATGAAACGACGCATACCGCTCTCTCCTGATGGTCCTGATAGCGGGACCTCACTGGCCCATATCGAAGCCCTCGAACTGCTTCATGAGGGCCTTGCGCATCTTCCTGTTGGAGGTCATGCCCTTGATGGCCTTGCGGGACTGGTTGTACTGCTTGAGGAGGCCCTTCACCTCCTTGGGCTCGACCCCCGCCCCCTTGGCGATGCGTTTCACACGGGATGATTTGATTATCCTGGGGTGGTCGAGCTCGTCGTCGTTCATCGATTGCATGATGACCCGGAACATCTTGAGGCGGACCGCGGTCATCTCGATGTCGCCCTGGCTCATCCGACCCGTCATGGCCGATGGTAGCATGTCGAAGATCTTGGACAGGGGGCCCATCTTGGACATGGCCTCCATCTGGTCGTACATGTCGCGCAGGGTGAAGCGACCAGAGAGCATCTTCTTCGCCGTGGCCTCCAGGTCTGCGTCCTGACCGGCCTCCTCGGCCTTCTCCAGGAGGGCCTGGAGATCGCCCATGCCCAGCAATCTGGAGATGAACCTGGCGGGCTCGAAGGTCTCCAGTTCTTCCAGGTGCTCGCCCATTCCTATGAACATCACAGGGGCCTTGGTCTCCTGCACCGCGGACAGGGCCCCACCGCCCTTGGCCGTGCCGTCCATCTTCGTGATGATGACCCCGGTGATACCCACGGCGTCGTGGAAGGCCTTGGCCTGGGGGCCTGCCTGTTGTCCCACGGCGGCATCGATCACCAGCAGTATCTCGTCGGGCTGTGCCACCTTGGCGATGAGCTCCATCTCGCGGATCAGGTCGTCCTCCAGGGCGTGTCGCCCCGCGGTGTCTATTATCACCACGTCCCTGTCCTTGAGGTCCTTAAGGCCCTTCTTGACTATCTTGACCGCGTCCTTCTCCTTCCGGTCCAGGTAGATGGGGACGCTCACCTGTGCGGCGATCTGGGACAGTTGGTCGATGGCAGCGGGCCTGTGCACGTCACCCGCGATGAGGCCGGCCTTGAGCCCCTTCTTGCCGTAGAACATCGCCATCTTGCCCGCGGTGGTGGTCTTGCCCTGGCCGTACAGGCCGACGAGCATGATGCGCTGCTTCTTCAGCTTCACAGGCTTGGAGGCGCCAAGGATCTTCACCAGCTCGTCATGGACTATCTTGATGACGTGCTCCCGGTTGTTCATCCCCGGCGGGGGTTTCTCGGTAAGCGCGCGATTCTCGATCTCCCTGGTGATCGCCACCACGAGCTGGACGTTGACGTCGGCCTGTATCAGGGCTCGCTGGATGTCGCGAACGACCTCCTTGATGAGGTCCTTGTCGATGTGAGGTGCGTTCGCTATCTTGCGAAGGGTGTCGCGCAATGAGCTCGAGAGGCTCTCCAATACCATCTTGGGCACCTAGGCAGGCATCCCCAAAGCAACACGGGATAGATAACCCTTACCCTTCATGCGGGTCGAAGACTGGGCAAGCTGGATGGGGAGGGGACGGCCCGTGGAAAAGTTTCCCCGGGCCGTGGGGGTGAGGGTCATAATGGGCTAGCCTTGTCAGAAGGGATGGGATGCACTCTTCACCAAAACCAGCTCTACCCTCCCTGTCTGAATTATTCACCCGGGGGGATTTATACTTTTCGTCCCTAATCGAAAGGTATAAGAAAAAACGTACCTGCTGAAGTACGCTGGCTCACCGTCTCAGAACCTCTCGGTCTGCAAGGATAGCAGATCCTCGGTGGACAGCTTCTCGCCCTTCTTGAAGCGGTCCATCATGTCCTCGGCCACCTGCTTCTGGGCCTTCTCCTGGCGGTCCTTGCGAGCACGCCTGTCACGCCGGCGCAGGCCGGAGATGAACTTGTCGTAATCGTGGACCTTCCTGATGAGGTCGATGTGGGACTTGTGCTCCGCATCGGCGAGCTGCTTGTTCGCGATGAAACGGCCCTGACAGTCGTCCGCCCTCTTCCGGATGTCATCCGCCTTCTCGTAGAGCTCGATCATGCTGTCGTGGGCCGTCTGGGCCTGCCGGGCGAGGTCGGACACCATCCTGTGCTGGGCCTCGGCCTCCTCCTTGGACTGACGGGAGTCCTGGAGGGCGGTCCGGATCTCCCGGCTCTCCTCCATCTTCTTCTCCTGCTCGTCGATCTGGATGTTGAGCCGCTGGATCATGACCATCAGCTCCTTCTCCTTTTCGGCGGAGAGGACCTGGGTCATGGCCTTGAACTCCAGCGCCTTTCGCTCGTTCCGCATGCGGTTGAGGTTGGGACCGCCGGTCTCGCCCTGTCGTTCCCGCTTGAGCTTAGTGACCACATCGTTGAACTCGGTGGCCTTCTTGTTCAGCTCGTCGCGGATGACCTTCGCGTCCTTCACCTCCGTGTTGAGGAGGTTGCGATTGTTACGATGCTCGTTGGCAGCTTGGACCAGCTCCCGGACCTGGGCGTTGTATGAGTCCCGCTCCTCGGCCAGTTGCTTGGTTACCCCGTTGAGACGGTCCCTCTTGAACTTGTGTTCCTCGGCCAGGCCATTGAGGCGGTCCCTCTTGCGTTCCAGATCGGGAAGGATGTCCAGGGTGGCGGTCTCGATGTCGCCGTACTCCTCGCGGAGCTCGTCCGCGAAGGTGCGCTCGGGTTCCTTCGGCGGGGCCTCTGGTTCGGCCGCGGGTTCCTTGCCCTCGGTCTTCTTCTCTTCCTTCGGTCCGGCCTTGGGTTCGGCCGCGGGTGCTTTGCCCTTGGCCTTCTTCTCTTCCTTCGGTCCGGCCTTGGGTTCGGCCACGGGTGCTTTGCCCTTGGCCTTCTTCTCTTCCTTCGGTCCGGCCTTGGGTTCGGCCACGGGTGCTTTGCCCTTGGCCTTCTTATCTTCCTTCGGCTTGGCCCCACCGGCGGCCTCTGCCTTGACCGGGGCAGGTGCGTCCGCCGCGGGTTCGGTGGCGGCCGGGGCGGGTTCCTCGGCGACCGCCTTCTTGGGCTCCTCGGCTGCCTCCTTCTCGGGACCCTCGGCGACCTCCTTCTTGGGTTTCTTGGTCGCCTTCTTCTTGGGCTCCTCGGCAGCCGCCTTCTTGGGTTTCTTGGTAGCAGCCTGCTTGGGTTTCTTGGTAGCAGCCGTCTTGGGTTTCTTGGTAGCCGCCTTCTTGGGTGCCTCAGGCTCTTCGGCAGGTGCCTTGTCAGCACTGGCCCCCGCTACCTTCTCGACGACCTCGTCCTTAGAAACCGCTGCCCCCTTGGGGGGCTTGTCTATATCTTCCGCCCCTGGCTCCACTGCGTCCTCTTTCGTTCCGGTAACAGGCGCTTCGACGTCAGTGGGATTCTCATCTGCCATGAATGGTCCTCTGGGCGGTCGTGAATACTGGCAACCGGGGTTGCCCGGCTCGTGGCCAAATACGCTTCTTATTAATAAGGTTTGCTGAGATAGGCCTGGGTCTGAAGGTCCGATTGGTGGTTTTCGGGCTCCTTTTGTACCTTTGCCCATCCCCTGTACGAAGTTTTAATACTCGTAATCGTCATCGCAGAAGCCCCCAGTGGGAGTCTTGGTCGGTGAGACGATGGAACAGGTCTGGATAGAGAAGTACAGGCCGAAGACCCTGTCCGAGGTCGTGGGACAGAAGGAGATAGTGGAAAGGCTCCAGGCCTACGTCAAGATCAAGAGCATGCCACACCTGCTGTTCTCCGGCAGGCCGGGGACGGGCAAGACCACCTGCGCCATCGCGCTTGTGCGCGAGTTCTACGGGGAAGGCTGGCAACTCAACTTCCAAGAGCTGAACGCATCCGATGAACGGGGCATCGACGTGGTCCGCCACAAGATCAAGGACTTCGCCAGGATGGCTCCCATCGGAAGCGATTTCAAGGTCATCTTCCTGGACGAGGCCGACGCCCTTACCCCGGAGGCCCAGGCCGCCTTGAGGCGGACCATGGAGATGTACACGCGCACCTGCCGTTTCATCCTGAGCTGCAACTACTCGTCCAAGATAATAGAGCCCATCCAGAGCCGCACTGCGGTCTTCTCGTTCAGACCGCTGCGACCAGAGGACGTCAAGGAGTACCTCGGACGCATCGCATCCGCCGAGGGCATCGAGATCGAGGCGGACGGACTGGAGGCCATCGTGTACGTGGCCCAGGGTGACCTGCGCAAGGCCACGAACTCCCTGCAGGTCGCGGCAGCAATGGGCACCAAGATCGACGACGAGGCCATCTATCGCTCGACCCAGACCGTAAAGCCAGACGAGATCAAGGACCTCATAAACACCGCCCTGTCGGGAGACTTCGCCAAGGCCCGCAAGTCCCTCGAGGTCATCCTCATCGAGAACGCCCTGTCGGGTGAGGACCTGATCCGCCAGATCCACAGGAACGTCTACGACCTGCCCATCAAGGAGCGGGACAAGGTCCGTCTGATCGACAAGATCGGCGAGGTGGAGTTCAGGATGGTGGAAGGCAGCAACCCCAGGATCCAATTGGAGTCCCTGCTGGCGCACTTCGCCCTCGCGGGCGAGGACATCCTCTGAGCCCTGTTCCCAATCCCTGTACCTGGCCGGGAAGGATTAAGTAGCGGGCCCTGGCTTTTTTACACCCATGGAAGAGCAGGACGAAGAGAGGAAAGGCTTCATCGAGGGGAGATTGATCCTTGTCGTCCTCGTCCTTTTCATCGTCATTGGAATTGTGCTGGCCTTCGCTGCCTTGGCCCTCTATCCTGACGTTATCGTCCACGAGGACAGGGTCAACGCCACCAGTGAGTTCACCTCCTCCGACAGGATCGAGCTGGAACCGGAGACCTACGAGGTCGGGACGTCCACGTCCTTTTGGGGGATCTTCAACCTGGACGAGCCTGAAGTGTACGTGAACTCGACGACCGGTGAACCGATCGATGTCGCCTATGTCAACAACGGAGATGACCGGAACATCAAGGGAAACAACTGCCAGCACTTCGCCACCTTCGTGATCGAGGACTCGGGTGAGTATGACATCATCATCATCGCGGGGGTCCTCTCGATGGACTTCACTGGCTCGACGGAAGTGTACATCCTGGAGGAGCGACCGGCGGCGTACGGCATCATGATCTGGACCGGGATCCTCCTGGTGATCGCGGGCCTCCTGGGTCTGATCGCCCTGGCCTTCATCAGGTACTCAGCGGGAGAGGCGGAGCGTGCCAGGAAGAAGAGGGAGCAGGCCCCGCCCATGCCCTACCCACCTCAAGGTTATCCCCCTCAGGGATATCAGCAATACCCGCAGCAGCCCTACCAGCAGCAGCCTTACCAGCAACCACCCTACCAGCAACCGCCCTACCAGCAACCACCCTACGGATACTATCCGCCCCCTCAACAGCAGCCACCGCCTGGATACCCGCCCTATCCACCACCTCAGCAGGCACCGCCCTCGTCACCTCCAACGCCTCCATCACCTCCGCCACCTCCTCCGCCTCTACCTCCTCCAACGCCTCCAAGGCCACGGCCTCCTCAGTGAGCGCCCATTGCCGAAATTCCAAAAAGGCCGAGGGTCATACGGTGTTCGATGACCCGAGAGGATGTTGGCTCCCGAGGAAGCCTCTTCCGGATGGCCTACGACGTGCTGATGGTCAAATCCGTGCAGTTCTGGATAGTGGCCGCCGCTCCATTCTACATCGGATGGTTCCTCTCAACCCGTGAG
>JAUVRF010000578.1 GCA_030597775.1 Methanobacteriota archaeon
ATGGGATTTATATGATTATAATATTTTATTACCGTGCTTCCGTATCGAGGATGCGGCGACCCGGACCTTTGATGAATCTCAGTAAAAAGGAGTAACGCGATCGCGGCGCCCGCTGACCACCGAGACCACAAAACCCGTATATATCTCTTAGACACATGACCCCTTGGGAGGGTATGTGATACCATGATCGAGAGAATCCATTCTGAGGAGATGACCATGGACTCCGGGCTCAGTAGGGGACGCGTGATGAGGATCGCCCTCGTGCTGGCGGTCACCGCGCTGCTGGCCTTCACATTGCTCACCGTCGCCCAGGACGAGGACAACTCGTACATGGACGAGGCCACCTACGAGGGCTCGGAGCGCTGCGGGGACTGCCATGACGAGATCCACACACCCTGGGAAGAGGCCCAACACGCGGGCGCCTTCGCCCCTGCCACGGAGGACACCATCGTGGCCGACTGGGGGGCGGATGCCTCGTTCGAGCTGGCCCCCGGGGTCACCGTGACGCCGGTCCTGATCGAGAACGCCTCGGGGTTCTTCATGGACCTGGACGGCCAGGGCACGAACGTCTACCAGGTGACCCACATACAGGGCGCCGGCTACTGGCTCCAGGTGTACGTCTCGGAGATCGGCAACAGCAGGTACATCCTGCCCCTGGCGTGGGCGAACACGCTGCAGGTCTGGGTCCCCTTCGACGCGGGGGAGTGGTACGATGGGGAGGGCTCGCCGAGGATGGCGGAGAAGCACCATGTCTGGGACCTTAAGTGCGGTGCGTGCCACACCGCCGGGTTCGCCGTGATGTTCAACGACACCTCTGGCGAGTGGACCGGGGATTGGGCCGAGGACGGTGTGACCTGCGAGTCCTGCCACGGCCCGGGGAGCCTCCACGTCGATCCCCCGTCGGGAGGTGCGAAGGTGGACTACATCTGGCGCACCCTCTCCTCCGACCTGTGCGGCAACTGCCACACGGGCATGACCCCCGTGGGCAACGTGAACGGCATGCCCACCGGCTACCCCCTCAATGCGCAGGGGAGGACCATTCGCCCCGGGGACGACCATACCGAGTTCTTCGACCTCGCCCCCGCCCTCCACCCCGACGGCGAGACCGTCAAGGTCCAGTCCCAGCAGTACAACGACTACCTGACGTCCCGCCACGCGCACTCCCTCCCGACCCTGCTTGGCAACGATGACAGGCAGGACTTCTGCCTGATGTGCCACTCCACCGACTACAGGCTGGCGGAGGAGGGCGAGGAGCCCACCCTCGAGACGGCGGAGCACGACATCGAGTGCGCCCTGTGCCACGACATGCACGGCACCTCGGAGGAGAACAACCTGCGCCTGCCCATGTGGGACACCTGCGTCCAGTGCCACCGGAACGGTGACCGAGGGCCGGGGGAGGACCCCCTACCGCCCCAGAAGGAGATGGTGGAGGGCACCGTCAACATCGAGGGGCTCTCTGGCGACCACTGGATGGGGGACATCATCTGCACCGACTGCCACATGCCCATGATGGGCGTGCGGGAGGCGCCCTACGACGTTCCCAGCCACACGTGGTACCTCATCAGCCCCGGTAAGAGCATCGACCTGGGCATGCCCAACTCCTGCACCGTGACGTGTCACCACGACGGGTCCCCGGAGGGTGCCCTCACCGACGAGGAGGCCCTTGCGTACATCGAGGACTCGATGGCGGAGGTCGAGGAGATGGCGGGGTTCACCGCGGACGACCTCGAGGTGGCCGTGCTGGCCCTGGAGGCCGCTGCCG
>JAUVRF010000200.1 GCA_030597775.1 Methanobacteriota archaeon
CCGCGAGAACATGAACAAGGAGGTCGTGTACATAGGCCTCGGCTTCGAGACCACGGCTCCCACCACCGCGGTGGCCATCAACAATGCCCAGAAGGAGGGCGTGGACAACTTCACCGTGCTGTCCATGCATCGCCTGCTACCACCAGCCCTCGGAGCAGTGCTCTCTCTGGGTGAGGTGAGGCTGGATGGCCTCATCGAACCGGGTCACGTCAGCACGATCATCGGGACCCGTCCCTACCTGCCTATATCGGAGCAGTGGAACATCCCCCAGGTCGTGACGGGCTTCGAGCCCCTGGACCTCCTCATGGGGGTGTACATGCTCACCCGGCAGCGGGCCGAGGGTCGCGTGGCCGTCGAGAACCAGTACAGCAGGGTGGTCCGCGAGGAGGGGAACGTTCCCGCCCAGGACATCATGGACATGGTGTTCGAACCCCGGTCCGAGAAGTGGAGGGGTTTCGGCCTGATCCCGGACAGCGCGATGGCGCTGCGGGAAGAGTACGGTGCACACGACGCACGACGTTCCGAGGAGGACCTTCTGGAGAACGTGTGGAACCAGGACTTCCGGGAACCACCCGGCTGCCGATGCGGGGAGGTGCTGCGGGGGGTGCTGGAACCCAGCGAGTGCCCTCTGTTCGGGAACGAGTGCAAGCCCACGACGCCGGTGGGTCCATGCATGGTGTCGCGAGAGGGTGGATGCACGATAGCCCTCAAGTACGGCAAACGGACCTCACGAGAGGGTTCCTGACCGACGCCGGTCCTCTGCAGGGATCAACTCATCAACTCATCACGATGGCCTCAGAACACCATCTCGCCGCTCACGAAGGCCCGGGTCCGCTCGTCCTCCGGCTCCTCGAAGATCCGCTCCGTCGGACCAGTTTCCACCAGTCTGCCTCCCAGCAGGAGCGTGGTCCTGGTCGAGATCCTACGCGCCTGGAACAGGTTGTGGGTGACGATGACCACCGTGGCGTTCCTCTCCCGTTGATATGCGATGACGGCCCTCTCCAGGACGCCCACGTTCTGTGGGTCAAGGTTGGCCGTGAACTCATCCAGGAGCAGTATCGATGGCTCGAAGACAGTGGCCCGGGCGAATGCCATCCTCTGCATCTCGCCCCCGGATAGGCGTGTCGCCATCCGGTCGCCCATTTCGGCCAGCCCGACGGCCTCCAGGGCATGTGCCACCAGATCCTCGGTGTCATCGATATCCCTCACCTTCAGACCGTAGGCCACGTTCTCCGATACCGTCTCCTTGAAGGCCACCGGCTTTTGCAGGATGAAGGCCATGTGCCGTTTGAGGGGAAGGTCTCGGCCGTTGACGTACGTGAGGGGCGTCCCCAGTATGGCGACCGTGCCCGAATCGGGCCTCTCAAGGCCACTGGCAAGCCGGAGCAGCGTGGTCTTTCCCACGCCGCTCGGTCCGATGATCGCGAGGATCTCGTCCTCCTCCATTGCCAGGTCGACCCCGATGAGGACGGGGTTGCCGTCATAGGCCTTCGATACACCGGACAGATCGATGGCCGTCATCGGCGATCACGCTCCTGGTAGTAGCTGAGGACCAGGTACACCGACAGGGCTATTACCAGAAGGATCGCGCCTAGGACGACGGCATATTCGAAGTTGCCCCTGCGCGTCTCGAGCACGATCGCGGTCGTGAGGACCCGGGTGTGCCACTGTATGTTGCCTCCCACGATGATGACCGCGCCCACCTCAGCGATGGCCCTTCCAAAACCGACCATTACAGCTGTGATCACTCCCACACGCGCCCCCCTGAGCACGGTGCGGGAGATCTGCCGCTCATCCGCCCCGAGGGTCTTGGCGGTATCCTTGACCTCTGGTCCCACCTCGGAGACCGCGGACAGGGTGAGACCCATGACGATGGGCGTTATCAGCAGGACCTGGGCCACGATCATGGCGCCGGGGGTGAAAAGCAGGTCTAGAAAGCCCAGGGGTCCATCGTTGGAGAGCATCAGGTACACTATGAGACCCGCCAGCACGGGCGGGAACCCGTACATCGTGTACAGGAACACCTTGATGGCCCTGCCACCCACGGTCTCCCGCAGGGCAAGCCGACTGCCCAGGGGGACCCCGATGAGGGAAGCGATCAACGTGGCGGTGCCCGACACCGCCAGCGTGAGCGCGGTAACGTAAAGCAGTTCGCTTGCCAACCTAGCCCTCTCCCGCGTTCGCCCTGAACAGGGTCTTGCCGTGCATGGCGTATCCGTCGATCATCCCCTGCACCTTCTGTGAGACGATCCAGTCGGCGAAGTCCACGGCCAGCCCCTCCTCCACGTTGGCGTGTCGACTTCCATTGACGGGTATCACGCTGTACTGGTTCCGAAGCTCGATGCCTCCGGAGACCAGGACCACCAGGTCCAGCTCCTCCTCGAGGGCGTAGAAGGTACCCTCGTCGGACAGGGAGTACCCACCGACGTCCGAGGCCATCCTCAGGGTGTCCCCCATTCCCTTGCCCAGGGAAAGATACCAATCGGAGTTCCCCCGGGAGGAGATCCCCCCGTACTCGTGGCCCGCTTCGGCCCAGAGCGCCTTCTCTCGAGAGTGGGTACCCGAATCGTCCCCCCGGGAGCAGAATACGGCCCTCCTCTCTGCTATGCGATCTAGGGCGATGGTCGCATCGGGGACTTCCGCCAATCCGGCGGGGTCGTCCCTGGGACCCACTATGACGAACCCGTTGTACATTACCTGTTGTCTGTACAGTCCATGGCCCGACCTCACGAACTCCATCTCCAGGTCGGGGGCATGGACCAAGAGCACGTCGGCATCCCCGGCCTCACCCAACCTGAGGGCCTGTCCGGTGCCCACGGCGATCACCTTGACATCGCAATCGAATCGGGCCTCGAACTCGGGAATGATCCGGTCAAGGAGGCCCGAGTCGTAGGTGCTCGTCGTGGTCGCCAGCACCAGGGTGCCCGAGGAATTCGGGTCCAAGGGGACCGACACGAGGATGACCACGACCAGGACGGCCAACCCGATCGGTGGTGCCATCCTCAAGCTGAGGCGCGATCGATGGCGTCCGTTCATAGCAAATGCACCTCCACCTGCTCGCCTCTGTCCACCAGGTCGACGTTCGAGGGGATGATCACGTATCCGTCTGCCTCGGCCATGCTCGTGATGGCCCCCGATTCCTTGAAGACCGGGTGTGCGGTCCCGTCCTCGAGCCTCACCGTGAGGAACTGGGTCCGTCCTATGGTGGATACCACCCTGCGGCCGAGCCTTGCCTCCACGGCGACAGGTGTGGCCTGGGGCCTCCTTCCCATCTTGGCCAGGACCGGCTCGAGGAACAGCATGCCCGAGGAGAGACATGATGTGGGGTAACCAGGAAGTCCGAATGCCACCTTGCCTCCACAGTCGGCCGCCAGGACCGGCTTGCCCGGCTTGACCTGAACACCGTGGAACAACACCTCGCCCCGCTCGCCGAACACGTCCACCAGCAGGTCCCTCTCGCCCACGGAGCTGCCCCCCGTGAACACGGCGAGGTCGGCCATCCCGAGGGCCTTGTCCAAGGCCTGCGCCAGCGCCTCGTGGGAATCCCCCACCAGGCCAAGGACCAAGGCCGTGCCTCCCAGACCCCTGACCGCCGCGGAGATGGTGTGGGTGTTGATGTCGTACACCTGGCCCGGCCCCAGCTCCTCTCCCAGGGGACGCACCTCGTTCCCCGTGCCCGCGATGGCCACCACCGGACGGGCGTAGACCTCCAGCTCCAACACCCCCAGGGCGGCCGCTGTCCCGAGCCGGGAGGCTCCGAGCCGGGCTCCTGCCCTGAGCGGGACGGTCCCCTCCTTGATGTCGGCATCCCTTCTGGATACGTTCTCACCCGGATGGACGGCCCTCCGGATCATGGTCCCGGTCCCGGTCCCACTATCGACCTCCTCGGTGTACTCGACCATGACCACGCTGTCAGCGCCCTCTGGCCTCATCGCGCCAGTGGCCACGTACATGCATTCACCCCTGCCAACGACCCCCGAGGGGACCTCTCCCGCATGAACGGTCCCGATCGGTCGCAACGTCAAGGGCTCCATATCGGTGGCACCGTAGGTGTCCTCCGCCCTGACCGCGTAGCCGTCCATGGCCGACCGTTCGAAGCCCGGGACGTCCATGGTGGCCTCGATGTCCTGGGCAAGGACCCTGTCCAACGCCTCGTCGATGGGAACGGTCTCGGTCCGATCGACGGGTCCCACGCGGGACAGGACCCTCTCCAGGGCCTCCTCCAGGGAGACCAGGGTCCGAAAGGGCCTGCCCCTGCTCACTTGATCACCTCCCAGATCACATGGCCAAGTTCGGGACCGATCAGCTCGCTGACGGCCAGATGACATGCCTTCTCCGAGCCCGGTATGCAGAAGATGGCCTTGCCCTTGTAGGTGCCGGCTATGGCCCTGCTCATCATCGCCGCGCTGCCGATCTTCTCGTAGCTGAGCATTCGGAAGATCTCCCCGAAACCAGGGAGCTCCTTCTCCATCAG
>JAUVRF010000188.1 GCA_030597775.1 Methanobacteriota archaeon
CGCTCTCGGCCCGCCGTAACTCCTCGAGAAGATGGGCGTTTCGGGCCTCAAGGGTCTGTATCCTGTCGGCCACTATCGAGGGGATAGCCTCCTCCTCGATCAATTCGGTTTCGAGCTCAGCGTCCTCCATCCAATACAGCTCCAAGAGACCTACTGGCCATATAGCCAGCATCCTTTAGTAAGGTTCTTATGCCGAAAGGGCGATATATAGTTTGTCCCGCGCTTTTCTTGGACAATAATCAATGGGAGAGAAGGCAAAATGCCCTGTGAGATGTGCGGCAAGGAGGTGCCGAGACTGAGGAAGGTCCAGATTGGCGCCTCGGTCCTCGAGGTCTGCAACGAATGCGCCAAGTTCGGCTCGGATATCGCAATGGAAGCGGCCAAGGGGGAGCCGATAACCTCCGGGACCGCCGCTATCGCGGCGCCACCTCAGCCCCGAACGTACGATCCCACGCCCCGACGACAGCGGGACGCCCTCTCCAGGGGCGATCTGGAACTGGCCGAGGACTTCTCCAAGAGGATAAGCAAGGCGCGCCAGGGGAAGAACTGGACCCAGGATGACCTGGCCAAGCGGATGAACGAGAAGAAGTCCGTGGTCAGCAGACTGGAGACGGGGGAGATGCGACCCACGGAGAAGCTCATCAAGAAGCTGGAGAAGGAGCGGGACCTCAAGCTCCAGGAGGGGATGGAGTTCCAGGTCGAGACCTCGAAGGAGCCCGTGGGCACCGGCGGTGTGACCCTGGGCGACCTGATCAAGATGGAGAAGTGAGGCGATCCCCGCCTTCATCACGCCGCCCGCGGCGGGGCAGCAAGCTTATATATCCATCCTTAGAATAGTATCCCGAGGACTGGGGACCATGGGCCGAACCGACCGATGCGGGACTTGCCTCTACTGGGACCACCGGGCCGAGGCCGAGGTGGACGAGCACACTGGTTATTGCACCGTCCACGAGATGATGAAGGGGGACGAGCAATCGTGCGACCTCTTCAACAGGCGGACCAAGGAGTCGGAGCAGCAGTACTACCAGAAGCTGTACAACGACGGGACCGACTACGCGGGTAGCGACCTGGACGCGATGGACCTCTGACCCGGCGCCCTCACTTCACCAGGAAGAGCATCCGCTTGAACAAGGGGTCCGCCGAGTCTCCCACCATCTCGAACATGGCGGATTCCGTGTTGGTCACGACCACTCCCACCTGGACCATCTGCTTGAAGGCGTTCTGGACCATCCAGTCGGCCCGGGACGAGCAGGCGTCCTCCAGCACGTGGACACCGTATCCCCGGCGGATGGCGTCCAGGGCGGTCTGGAGCACGCACACGTGGGCCTCGATCCCCGCGAGCACCAGGGTCTTCGGTCCGTGGGCCTCCACCGCCCTCACGAATTCCTCCTCGCCGAAGCAGTTGAAGGTGGTCTTGGGTATGGGATCCACACCAACAGCCTCCATGACCTGGAGGTTCGTCCTTCCCAGGCCCTTGGGGTACTGCTCGGTCATGACGATCGGCATGTTGACCACGTGGCAGAACTGGGAGAAGACGATGGTCCGCTCGACCATCCTCTCCCACTCGTGGCACTTCTTCAAGAGGGTGTCCTGGATGTCGATGATTACGAAGAGGGTCTCCTCGCTCTCGAGCCGGCCGGTCATCCTGGAGCCCATGGGCGGCGGGATGTCTTAAGCATTGTCCTCATATTCCGTTCCCGTGCGAAGAACGGTGGGACCGGGGGGAAAACTTGATTAGTCCTGTGACCTGTTACCAGAGGTGGTAACATTCCGGGGCGTTACCTACCGCCGGTAATAGGCATACGATGGGACGGTTGATGAAGGCGGATATGGAGCTTCGGGACCTGATTCTCGAGATCTTCCAGGAGAAGGGGGATGTCACCATTGCGGGCATGGTCCGCGAGCTGGAGAGCCGCGGTGTGAAGCACCACAGGCTGACGGTGACGGGCTACCTGCATGCCCTGGCGGACACTGGCTTCCTGGAGGTCCGGAGCGTGCCTCCCGCCAAGCTGTTCACCTTGAAGACCACTCCGAAGCGTTCGCTCTACAGCGTGGTGGGGGATTGCTCCCGAAGGATCTCCTCCTCGGACACGAGGGCCATGGAGCTTACCGTGGGCACCCTGGAGCACATCCTGGACCGGCCCGTGTTCCTGTCCGAGATCACCGAGGCGGGATTCTCCCGCATCGGCCACCTGCGCCAGCTGGGAAGGAAGGAGGGCTCCGAGGCTATCAAGCGTCTTGAGCAGTGCGGTGTCCCCGTAAGGGAGGGCGAACCCCTGTTCCGCGCCCGGGAACTGTCCCAGGACGACATGGACCACCTCATGGGCGAGGCCCTCCTGGATGCCATGGATGCCCTGGGGGAGAGACCCCGGGAGGTCAAGCAGACCTCGCTGACGCTGGAGCAGTTCGGTTGAGCCTGCCAGGCAACATCCTCTGAGCGCGCTCCTTGGCGGTACCTCAGGCATCCTCTTGCGTGGACGCATCTATCTTCAACGTGACGATCATGGACATCGCCACCGCCTTGACCAGCAGTTCCCTCATGGACTCCAGCTCTGGCTCGAAATCACCCGTCATGGTCCGATAGAACGCGTTGAACTCCTTGTGCGAGTTCAGGGCCATCCATGTCGCCAGCATGTCGATCCGCCAGTTGATGCAAGGCGTCTTCACGTGATCCTCCTTGTCGAGGCTCGTGGGGGGTTCATCGTCATGTCCCTCGAAGCTGTGGAAGAGCTCGATCACGTGGGCCTCGAACTCGGGGTCCTCCAAGACCTCGGTCCAGAATTGGTCCAGCCTCTTCTCGTAGGCGTGATGATAATGACCGATGACCGCCGATGCGTGCATGGGGATGCTGCAGTCCTGTATGGTGTGGCACACCCATCCCACACAGTCGGTATCGCGTGTCTTGGCGTATTGCTCGAACCAGTACCGGGGTATATTGTCGATCGGTAGGAAGACGCTGTACGGATAGCCAGCACCGAGTGCGGGGCGTCCTGGCGAGAGGGGGAACCGGTCATGGGCTTCCTCCTCCAGACTCGAGAACTTCTCATTCTCGAACCAGCGGGAGTACCTCTCGACGGCCGGGGAGCAGTTGTCGTAGAACGGATGTCCAGGTGCGTGGAGGTACCGGATCTCCAGGTAGACGGCGGCCATGCTGTCGGCACCCATGCCCTTATCCATCTTCGATGCCGAACCGTGGTAGTAGCTGTACCCATCATAGTCATCGTAGGTCCCGGGGCCCTTCCCGATGTCGATGTAGTGGTTCAGGGCGGTCCAGCGCAGGAAGGGCCAATCCTTCTTGATGTCCCAGGAGTAGGACGGCGTGTCGTGCATCATCTTGGGCATGAATTTTGGCCTGTTTTTGGGATCGTTCCATCGGAAACGGACCCGACCCCTCACCTTCACCATTTCCATGTCGTCTTGTCGGTCGACGTTGATGGCCATCTTGACTATGTCAGCCCTATCGTTGGCGAAGCTTAGTTCGTAACCTTCCAGCTTGTCAAGCAGATCGAAGACCATTGTCGTGGTCAATCTATGGCTCTGACCGTTCATGCTCTCGCCCACCAATAGAACGTGGCGGGCGGATATCAATTTTACCCATGAACCGCCAGCCCGAGAGAATGAGGCCGAGGCCGCCCGACGACCGTCGTTGTGGGGCTCAGCGCCTTCTCCGCCTCGCGGTCGCAAGGAAGGAAATCGTGACGACGGCGATGGCCAGGAGGGCGCCTACGGCCGCCGGACCGGGGGTGCTGGGCACTCCCTCCACCTCGAGGATGACGGGGGTGCTCGCCTGGTTGGTGACGTCCTTGGTGGTGGCTATGACGGACAGGTCGTATGACCGGTCCTCCTCCGTGCTGGACAGGCGGATCGTCAGGTTCACGACCCTCTGGCCGAAGGGCTCCAATGAGATCTCGGCGAACTCGTATGAATACGATTCCACCTCGCCCACGGCGCTTAGGGTGAGTATCTCTGGGACGTTCCCCTCGTTCACCACCAGCACCCGGAAGGTCAGCTTGGACCCCGATGGGGCGATGTAAGATGGCTGCAGGGGCCTTATCGAGTGTCCCCGGTTGGCCAGGATGGGCACCTGGAGGGGAGACTCGACGGGTTCACCGGTCCCCAGTTCCGAGGCCACGTGGACCTTGAAGGATAGGATGCCGGCGACGGCGGGGGAATCCCCGTCCGGCGGGATGATGGAGAACTCCATGAGCTTCTGCTTGTTGGCCGGGACCGAGATCATCCGGTTCACGAACTCGGAGGTCCAGCCGTTCGGCAGACCGATCAATCCGACGTGGAACAGGTCCTCCTGGTTGCCGGTGTTCCTGATGTGAACGTAGTAGGTCGCCCTGTTCACCCCAGGCTTGCTCGGGTCGATGGTGTCGGTGATGATCTCGGTCTCCACGGTGAAGCTGGTGATGGGATTCACCGTCAGGGTCACCGCGAAGGTGGCCGTCACCTCACCATTGGCGGAGGGGAAGATCACCGAGATGGTGGCCTCCTCGAAGGCCCTGGCGGCCTCGGGTGGGGTCATGAGCACGGTGATATGGCTCACCCCGTCCACCGGACCGGTCCCGAGCTGGAACAGGTTGGGCCGGGCCTCGGATTCCCATCCGTTGCCCAGGATGCTCAGGGACACCCTGTCGTCGCCGTTGCCCAGGTTCGTCGTGGTGAGCTCGAACTCGACCTGCTCGCCCGGGTCGCTGAACTTGAA
>JAUVRF010000457.1 GCA_030597775.1 Methanobacteriota archaeon
GCGCACTCGGCAGACAGGGGCCGACCGGTGGAGCGTCCCCGTCTCGTCCGCGTGCCCGCCGCGCATGACGGCGACCACCCCTCCCAGGTCCTGGGTGGCCACGGTGCAGGCGTCGCTCAGGTTCTCCACGGCGTCGGAGGATGGCCTGTCGGAGCTGCGCTGGGAGCCCACCAGCACGACGGGACCTGACAGCTCCGGGAGCATGAAGGCCAGGGCCGCTGCGGTATAGCCCATGGTGTCTGTCCCGTGGGCCACCACCACGCCGTCCGCTCCATCGTCCAGGTGTGCCTTCACCGAGCGGGCGATCTGGGCCCAGTGACCGGGCTTGAGGTCCTCGCTGTGCACCGAGAGCAGGGCCTCGGCCCTCAGGTTGTACTCGTCGGCGAGGCCCGGCACCGAGAAGGCCAGCTCCTCGGCGGTCAGGGCGGGGTGCACCGCCCCTGTCCGGTAGTCCACGTAGGATGCGATGGTTCCGCCGGTGCCGATGATCGCCAGGTCCGGAAGACCATCCTGGTGGGGGATCTCCTGGACGGGGGCGGCCACCCGCTTGGGGGTCTCGACGACCTTGACCCCCGAGGCCTCGTCCACCTGGACGCCCACGTTGTAACCGTTGGGCAGCTTGAGGACGATGATGTCCTCGCCGGAGAACTCGTGATGGGGCATGAGCAGGCCCCGGTCCGACCCAGAGTCGGCATCGCGGCTCACCTCCAACACGTCCCCGACCTTGGCACCAGCGGCCATGAGCAGCCTGCCTGCGATACCGACGTAACCGCCCTCCGTGGCCTCCTCGTCCAACCTCATGTCGAAGCCTCCCGGCCGTTCGGAGGAGGGTAGCGTCCCGGGGGGTAATGGGGTTTGCGGCGGTGGGCGCGGTCAGCTCTCGGGCACGGGGTCCGCCAATGGTGCTATGGTCACCCGGACGACGTAAGCGTCCGAGTTGGGTGCCTCGGGCGTGCCGTTGCGCGTGTCACACCAGATGGATATGATGAATCCGTCCGATGCGGCGCTGCCTGTGTAATCGCCCATGAAGGGTGTTCCCGAGAACACACCACCCTTCCGGCGACCGCCCGCAGCGTTGCCGTCGAACTGCACGTCCGTCACGGGGATGTTGTCCAAGAAGGACTCCCCGCCGTCCACGGACTGGGCGTGGTAGATCATGAGCAGTGTGTTGTTCGGGTCGTCCCGCCTGTCGTAGAAGCTTATGCAGACCGTCCCGTTGCCTGCGACCGTGATGCTGGGGAAGAACTGGTCCGCCTCGGAGTTCACCCCGTCGTCGTTCACCAGAACGGCCGGGGACCAGGTGTTGCCACCGTCGTGGGAGGCGATCATGAAGATGTCGGCGGTGCCGTTGCGGTAGTCGTTCCAGGTGAGGTACAGGGAGCCGTCGAATGGACCGCCGGTGTTGTCGACGGCCAATGCGGGAAGGGTGGGTGTGCGGTAGCCGCCGTTGGGCAGCTCGTACGGTATCGGCATCACCCCTCCCACGTCCATAGGGTCCGAGAACGAGTCACCCTGGTCGGTGCTGCGGACGTAACGATGTTGACTACCCTCGAAGTCGATCCAGGTGATGTGGATCACGCCGTCGTTGTCCACCACGATCTGGGCCCCCTGGAGCTGGAACTCCAGGCCCAGGATGTCGGACAGCACCCTCGGGGGACGGGTCCATGTCCGGCCCCCGTCCTCGCTCTTGGAGAACACCATCTGTGAACCGTAGGGCTGGAACACGGCCCACACGCAGTACACGTTGCCGCGACCCGGTCCGTCGGATTGGTCCACGGTGATCCATTCCTTGTCGTGGAAGGTGCCCGCGGTGAGGGACTGGGCCACCATCGTGACCTGGCCGAAGGTGCGGCCACCATCGGTGGACTTGGCCACGAAGATGGAGGAGGCCCTACCCACGGCCGGTATCGACCGCTTGAAGGCGATGCCCGCGTAGTAGAACTCACCGTCGGGACCCGCGGCGATGACGGGATCGCCAGCCGCCTCGAAGCCGGTGAGGGCAGAGACGGGTCCGGAGGGATAGCCCGGGATCAGGTTCTGCTCCCATCGCTTGCCCCCGTCGAAGGTCCAGTAGTAGCCGACCCATGCATCCGATTTGGGGGAGGAGTAGTCGTTGGACCCCGCCACCATGTTCATGGGGTTCAAGGGGTTGACGGCGATATGGGGCTCGTTGGAGCCCTGGAAGGCGTCCTGCACCGGATGGTTGAAGCCCTGCTCGTCCAGGACGTAGGGCGGGACCCGCGGTGGGTCGGTCCCGTTGGGGTCATCGTCCCCGTCGCCACCTTCCGTGCTGCTCAACGAGACCGCGAGCACCGCGATCGCGACGATGCCAAGCACCACGATCAGGGCGAGGAACGGCTTGCTATGCATGAACTTGGCGAGGTCCATCAA
>JAUVRF010000028.1 GCA_030597775.1 Methanobacteriota archaeon
CCAGATTACCTCACTTCAGAATAGGTAACCCTTTATTAAAGGTTTGTTGATTGGAAGGGGAGCCAGCTTGGGATTCTGGCTTGCTCGGGATCGGGACTCGCCCGACGTCCCGGGAATGCCCTGAGGATGAGCCTCGCGAACATCCTCAACCGTACATCCGCGGTGACGGCGGTGCCTTCATGACCTTGGAGGTCTTGGCCTGGCTGCGGATGCTCTTTATCTGCATCTCGATGGCCTCGGCCTCCTTGTAGAGGGGCTTGCTGTCGATGTGGATGTTCAGGACCAACCTATCGAGGACCTCGATTATCTTTGCGGCCGCACGGGCGTCGGGATAGTTGGAATGGGCCTCTGCCAGCAGGCTGATGACATCGAAGTCACGGCGCTTGCCCTCGTTGAGCAGGACCCCGGCGACCCCCGTTATGACGCCCTCGATGAAGGGTGAGATGTCGTTGTCATCCAGGAGATTCCTTGCTCTGGGGGTGGACCCGACGCCGAAGAGCTCCAGGTTCTTGATCTTGGACTCGATGTCCTCCTCGGGGTCCTCCGGGGGCTTCTCGTCCTCCGAGGGGAGCTCGACCTCCTCCTCCTCACGTTCGATGACGAGGCCCTCCGGGGATATCAGCATTCTGCAACGGTGTTCCTGGATCCAGTCCAGGATGGCCGCGGAGATGGGCTTGATGAGGTTCGGCGGGGGTTGGAACTCGGAGATGAACACCACGATCTGGTCCACATCCTCCTCGTCGGTGCCACGCACCCGCTCGGAGGCGTAGATGCGGACGGTGTTCAGGGGCTGTGCGTTCCTTATGAGCGAGATGGACGGGAAGAAGTTGGAGTCCATGATACCGATCTGCTCCAACTCAAGGGCGTTCACCAAGTAGTTGGCCACTATGGAGCTCACGAGGCCGATGCTGGGGAAGCCGTCTATGACGGTCGCACCCCTTAGGTTGGTCTTCTTGAGCTCGTAGATGCGGATATCGCTCATGGAAACGTCTCCGGTCCTGGGACTGGGCGCGAATCCCAGTGTGCCGGGATAATATCTCCCGCTACGCTTGGGACGAGGTCATCGAGGGGGGTGCGGCGGCCGTACCAGGCCCCCGCGTAATGCTTATCAGGGGCAACCACGGTTGGGGGTCCATGGACCCCCGGAAGGCAGGGGACGGACCCGACGGGCCCGACCGCCCCTGGGTCTGCGTGAACTTCGCCATGTCCACTGACGGCAAGCTGGCCCTGCCCGACGGCACATCGGTGGAGATCTCCTCGGAGGAGGACATGCTCAGAGTGCACCAGCTGAGGGCCTCCAGCGACGCCATCCTCGTGGGGGTGAGCACCATCGTCGCGGACGACCCGAAGCTGCACGTCAGCCCCGATCGGGTCCCGGACCCTCCGGCCCTGCTCAAGGTGGTCCTTGACTCCTCCGGCCGCACACCGACCGACGCCCGCCTGTTCGATAGCCCTGGCGAGACCCTCATCGCGACGGTGGACGGCGCGGCATCGGAACTTATGGAGAGGTTGGGCGATCGCGCCGAGGTGATCCCCTTCGGTCCAGGACCCCGGGTGCATCTGCCAGGCCTCATCTACCACCTGGCCTGCAGGGGTGTCAAGAAGCTGATGGTGGAGGGTGGGGGCGAGACCATCTGGAGTTTCGTGTCCACGGGTCTGGTGGACGAGGTCAGATGTTACGTGGGACCCATGGTGATCGGGGGCGGGGGGTCGCCCACACCGGCGGATGGGCCGGGTGCCGAGGACCTGAGCCAGGTGATCGGCCTCGAGCTGCTGTCCGTGGAACGACTGGGGGAGGGCATGTGGATGCGATACCGGGTGACCGGCCGCCGCTGATGGCCGACAACATGCTCGGTACCCTGGCCAAATGGCTCAGGGTGGCCGGGGCCGACTGCGCCTACGCAGACGGGATGGTGGACGATGACCTGCTCAAGGTCGCGTCATCCGGTAGGCTCGTCCTGACCCGGGACCGATTGCTTGCCCAGCGGTGCGGCCCGATGGGCCTATACGTGGGGTCCGACCGACTTGATGAGCAGCTTCTGCAGGTGGTCAGGGCGTTCCCAGGCCTCCTGGAGGGCGAACCCCTCAGCCGGTGCCTTGTCTGCAACGTTCCCGTCGAGGATACGGGGCCCGACCAGGTGAAGGGCCGGGTACCCGAGGGTGTGCTGGAACGCCACGAACGGTTCTGGTCGTGCCCGGACTGTGACAGGGTCTACTGGATGGGCACCCACTGGGAGGACATGCTCGCCCGGCTGGAAAGCATCAAGGAACGAGCCGGGGAAGGCCAGGGCTGAAGCTGGGGTCATGAGCGAGGCCGTGACCTTTGGCCTCAGCGGATCATACCCTTCTTGCCGCAGGTCGGACACTCGATGGGAGTGGGCCGCTCGTTGGTGAACACCGGGACGATGCTCTTGCACGCCGGGCAACGCACCGTCGAGACCGGCTCGGCCGCCGCTGCAGGGGCGGGTACGGGTGCGGGAGCAGCCGGTGGTGGTGCGGGTGCCACGGCCACGGGCGGTGGCGCTGCCACGGGCGGGGGCGCTGCCACTGGGGGTGCCACCGGTTCGGGCACCTGGTACGCCGGTGCGACAGGGGCGGCCGCCGGTGGTGGCGGTGGCGGCGTGTATGGGGTCGGCGTCTCCGGGATCGGAGGTGGCGCCACTAGGGCCACGGGTGGAGGTACGGCAGCCGCCTCAAGGGGTTGCGGGGCTGCCATGGCATCGTACGATGTGGGCGCTGGAGCCATCGGTTGTTCAGGCTCGGGTGTCGGGAACGCTGCCATAGCGGGAGCGGCCACAGGAGCTGCAGCTCCAGGGTCGAGCAATGCTTCCAGGTCCGAGGCCTCAGCGGCCGCCTCGCTGGCCATGGGCACGCCAGACTTCAGGGTCCTGCTGATGGTGGACAGGTACTCGAAGATGCCCAGGAATATGAAGATGGCATAGAACAGCAGACCCGCGACTATCAGGCCAATGTTGATCGTGTACGCCTTCACTGTGATGATGTATTCGGCCTCGGAGGGTATCGATCCATCGGGTTCCACCACACGGATCACGTAGTTGGCGGAGTAAGCGGTGAAGTCGGTCAGCTTGACGTTCCGTCCTATCCTTTCGTCCTTCTCACCAGCGGCCAACCATTCGTCCCTTCGCAATTGCGTGCCGTTTGCGTCCTCTATGACCTTTCCTCCGCGATATGTGGAGACATAGAGGTGCACCTCCACATCCTCGCCGCGGGAGTTGACCTCGACGGTAACATAGGTCAAGGGGTCGTACATCTGGGTCACGAAGCCCTCCTCAGGCATGCTCTTGTCCTCAGGGCTCTCGAAGTGCATTTCCTGGTTCTCTCCGTTCAGCAGCTTGGGGTAGAGACCGAAGATTATCAGTAGGATTGCCAGACCCAGCAAAATCACCTTGAATAGGAATGATATAAGTTCCTTCCTCCGCATAAAGCACCCTCCGGGATAGGGATTATCACCCTTTCGCTACATATAAATTACTATCTGGTTGACGTCTCCCTCTGGACGCTGGATTCTTCCTGTATTTGGGGGGGTGGCACGGCCGGTTGTGGCGGGTGTGGAACCGGCGCCGGGGGTGCTGGTGCTGCGGGTGGAGGTACGTCAGCCGCCCCAAGGGGTTGCGGGGCTGCCATGGCGTCGTACGATGTGTTCGCTGGAGCGATCGGCGGTTCTGGCTCGGGCGCCGGGATCGGCATCGTAGCGGGAGCGGCCGCACCACTGCTCCTGGTTCGAGGAACGCTTCAGGGTCCGAGGCCTCAGCGGACCATGCCCTGCTTGCCGCAGTTCGGACACTCGATGGGTGTGGGCCGCTCGTTGGTGTACACCGGGACGATGCTCTTGCACGCCGAGCAACGCACCCTCGAGGATGGCGCGGGCGCATCTGCAGGGGCGGGCGCGGGTGCGGGTGCCACGGCCAAGGGCGGTGGCGCTGCCATGGGGGCTGCCACGGGGGCTGCCATGGGGGCTGCCATGGGGGCTGCCACGGGGGCTGCCACGGGGGCTGCCATGGGGGCTACGGGGGCTGCCACCGGTTCGAGCACCTGGTACGCCGGTGCGGCCGGGGCGACCGCCGGTGGTGGCGGGAGGTCCGGTGGCTGTGGCGGAGGCGGCTGGTAGGGGGCTTGCATCTCCGGGACCGGAGGTGGCGCCATGGGTGCAGGGGGTGGTCTGTTCCAATCCTCCTGATACCCCCCGACGTACGGAGGCCTCGCGTCCTTGACCTCGGACCTCTCCTCTTTTGAGGAGACACGCCTGTAGACCATCATGATGGCGAACAGTCCCAGGAGGATGAGGCTCATGAAGAAGAGAAAACGGTTGGCAGTGGTATAGGCCTCTATCCTGATCGTGTAATCCGCGTCCGATGGGATCGACGTATCGGGCACGACCACATCAACCATGTACTGATCGGAAACAGAGGTGAAGTCACTGAGGACCACGTTGGTTCCGACCCGTTGAGCTTTCTCCCCCGCGGCTAAGAATTCGTCTCGGATCTCCGACTCGTTTTCGGCGTTATTGAAAACCTTTCCCCCACGATAATTGGAACTGTACAGAAAGACCTCGACTGGCTCTTCCGACTCTACCGTGACGGTCACAGTGGTCCAGGGGTCGTACACCGGCGTCACGTATCCCTCCTCGGGCTGGGTTGTCCCCTCGGGGCGCTGGAAGTACAGCTCCCGCGGCTCGCCACCAAGTACGTCTGATGATATTCCGAGCGCCATCATCAGGATCGCGAGGACCAGTACCGATATCAGCAAGATCAAAAAGATGAGATTGGATTTACCCATGAACTCCCCTCGGATAGACTATGGGCAGGGAGGGATAAAAATACATAACCCTCGTCCTGGTCCCGCTGGTGGGACCATTGGGCCTCCTCTGTCCATCCCTAGGCCGGGAACATGGGAACGAACACCAGGGCCACGATGGTCATCAGCTTGATGAGGATGTTCAGGGAAGGGCCAGAGGTGTCCTTGAAGGGGTCTCCCACGGTGTCGCCCACCACGGCGGCCTTGTGCTCGTCGGAGCCCTTTCCGCCCAGGTTGCCCTTCTCGATCCACTTCTTGGCGTTGTCCCAGGAACCGCCGGCGTTGGCCATCATCACAGCCAGCAGGAAGCCGCAGGCCAGCGAGCCGGCCAGGAGGGCACCGAGGGCCTCCTTGCCCATGAACACACCAACTATGATGGGCGCGACGATGACGATTATGCCGGGGATCACCATCTCCCTGAGGGCGGTTGTGGTGGCGATATCGATGACCCGATTGGGGTCGGGCTCGGCCTCACCCTCCATCAGACCGGGGATCTCCCGGAACTGCCTGCGCACCTCCTCGACTATAGCGAAGGCCGCTCGTCCCACCGCGCCAAGGGTGAGGGAGCAGAAGAGGAAGGGTAGCATGGCGCCGATGAAGAGCCCCGCCATGACCTCGGCCTTGGCGATGTTCACTCCATCGATACCCGCGGTGGTGTTGTAGACGGCCAACAGGGCCAGGGCGGTGAGCGCTGCAGAGCCAATGGCAAAGCCCTTGCCGGTGGCGGCCGTGGTGTTGCCCAGGGAATCGAGGGCGTCGGTCCGCTCCCGGACCTCGGGGTCCATGTGCGCCATCTCAGCGATGCCTCCCGCGTTGTCGGCGACGGGACCGTAGGCATCGGTGGAAAGGGTGATGCCCAGGGTGGATAGCATGCCCACTGCGGCGATGGCGATGCCGTACAGGCCCGCCAGCTCGTTGGCAACGATGATACCCACAGAAACGAAGATGATGGGGAAGAAGGTCGACAGCATGCTCAGCGACAATCCGGAGATGATAAGGGTGGCAGCTCCCGTCTCGGCGGCCTTGGCCACCTCCCTGGTGGGTTTGTAGTGGTCCGAGGTGTAGTACTCGGTGGTGGCCGCGATGAGTATGCCTACCACGAGGCCGGTGATCAGCGCGTAGATGATCTTAGCGTCATATCCATTGATCCCACCTTCCATCCCGGTGGTCAGGAACACAAGGGCGATGCTCACCAACACGACCAGGACGGCTGCGATGTAGACACCCCTGCGCAGGGCAGCCAGGAGGACGGCCTGGTCGGGCTTGCCCCCGCTGGTCCTCACGAATAGCGTGCCTACTATAGAGGCTAGGATGCCACCTCCTGCGATGACGATGGGCAGGACGATGTAGATGTCCACCTTGTCCCAGTAACCAGCGAATTCCTCTTCGGGTCCGAAGGCCCAGGTGACAAAGACGACGGACAGGGCGATGGCGGCGATGATGGAGTCCACGTACGACTCGAACAGGTCCGCGCCCATGCCCGCGATGTCACCCACGTTGTCGCCCACATTGTCGGCGATCACGGCGGGGTTCCGGGGATCGTCCTCGGGGATCCCCGCCTCGACCTTGCCCACCAGGTCGGCGCCCACATCGGCGGACTTGGTGTAGATGCCGCCGCCAACACGGGCGAAGAGCGCTATGGAGCTGGCCCCGAACCCGAAACTGAACAGGATGAGGATCAGGTCATCCCAAGGGACCTCTAGCACAGCGTAGAACACGGCGAAGACTATGGACACGCCCAGCAGGCCAAGTCCCACAACGGTGAAGCCCATGACGGAACCTGCCTTGAAGGCAACGGTCAGGCCCTTGTTCAGGCTCTGCCTGGCACCCTCGGCGGTCTTGGCGTTGGCGGAGGTCGCCACTCTCATGCCGATGTAGCCCGATGATGCAGAGCAAATCGCGCCGGCAACGAATGCCACCGACATGTAGGGCGTCATCAGATCCGATGCGAAGCCAGCTATCGCCAGGACGATCGCCACGATCGCGATGAATATCACCAGCGTCTTGTACTCGCGGGTCAGGAAGGCTATCGCCCCTTCCTGGATCATCTTGGAGATCTTCTGCATTGTCTCGTTCCCTGGGCTCTCCTTCCGTAGTTGGAAAACCAGGACTACGACGATGACCAACGCGATCGCCCCCGCGATGGGGCCAAGGGCCCAGTAGGTCCATTCCATGGTCTCACCTCATCATCTGACGGGCTAGTCCTTAGCTCACTGGACTCCCCGTCGGCAGCAGAATCAAGTCCATGTAGATAAGGCTTTGCCAGTGCCCCGGGCCGGTCACATGAATGCCGGGTCGTTCTCGTCCTTGGGCAGGGGCGGTGGACCGGGTCCGACGGAGGCCATCGGCCGGACGTAGGTGCAGTCCTCCAGGGGCTCCAGCTGGACGAATCCCTTGTTGACCAGTCCCCGCATGGCCAGGTCGAAGGCGCCCGGACGCATGCGGACCTCCTTCCGCAGCTGCTCCACCGTCGCCGGGTACAGGCGGGTGGCGGTCTCGAGGATCGTCTGCTCGTCCTTGGTCACGGCGGGTATCGGAGCTGCCCCCTCACATGTAGTACCTGGAGGTGGAGGCCTCCTCCTCCTCCTTCTTCTCCTCCACCTGGTCCAGGATCTCGATGAATATCACCATCTGGGTCGGGATGAGCCGCAGTTGCTCCTCCTCCCCACCGCCCTTGGCCTGCTTCCCCTTCCCTTTTCCCTTCTCCTTGCCCGTCTCCTTTCCCTTCCCCTTTCCCTTCGGGGTGGTATCGATGACGAGTGCGTCTATGTTACCCACCATGGAATAGCCCTTGAAGGTCCCCTCGGTCTCAAGTGGTTCGTCCCGGGTCATCATCGACATCACCCGGTACCGGGAGCCGGGTGTCAGCTTTGGTACGGTCTCCTTCGTCACTGGTATCCCTCCTGGAAAGTCCATGTCGTCTCAGCGCCCATCCTCCAGCAATCCCTCCAGGTGCTCCACCGTCTGACGGTAGGACCGGAGGGATTGCAGGGCGTGCTCCTCTGTGAAGTTCCATGCCTTCGAGAGGTCCCCGTACCTTATCCGGAAGGCCTTGGAGGACCTCGGCGACTCGCCCCGGAGGCCCCGCTCCAGTATGTCCAGGCTCTCCAGCTTCTTCAGGTGCCGGTACAGCGTGGGCTTGGAGGTGTCGAGTACTGCCATGAGCTCCCGCATCGTCCAGCTCCGGTCGGGCCTGTCCAGGAGACACTCCTTGAACAGCCTGTATGCCAGGCTCTCGCTTATCGCGTCCTCGGCCCCGGTCTTGCTCCATGGCGTGATGTAGCCCACAGCCTCCAGGAACTTGACCAGGTGGTCGTCGGGGCTGGCGTTCGGGTCGATGGGGGTGAGCTCGCTGAGGGACAGTCGGAAGGAGATGTGGGAGCGGGTGCGGTCCAGCACGAGGCCTGCATTGCGCTGGTCGCCTCCCCGACGCGGCCGCTCGCTCCAGACAAGGTCCACCATCTCCCGGAGGTTCTCCAGGGCGCATTCAGCGTTGACGTCCACGAAGCGCCAGGCCTTTGTTGGCCTACCGAAGCGAAGGCAGTACAAGCGTCGATGACCCGACCCGCTGTCATCCTCCATTATGGTGAGCAGGTCCAGCTCCCTCAACTTGAGCAGGTGGCGATACACCGTGGGCCGGGAGGCGTCGAGACGCTCCTCCAGCTCCTCGACGGTGAACCCCTTGTCCGGATGACGCATGAAGCAATCGATGGTCATCCGGTACGGTACCGACGAGAGGACCTCCTCGCCCGGCCGGGGTGGGTCCATCGCGCCCTTGAGGTCCATCTTGCCCTTTCGAGGCCTTCCCCTGCGGCGGCGCGACGCGGTGGAAGGGACCTCCAAGCCTCCAGGCAGCAGGCCTATGTCCCTGAGCAGGGCGGCGGCCACCGCGTCCACGTCGTTGCTGGCGGTGGGAGGCGTGTGGTTGACGAGCATCAGTCTGAAGGGCATGAGGACACCGGGAGCGCGTCTGGGATGGTGCGAAATAGGGTTACTCGGGAAATAAGCTTGCCGTCGGAACGGGTGTCAGGCCTCGTCGCCCAAAATGGCGTCCTCGTGGTGGCTCTTGGGCCCGACGGTCGTGCCCTCGCCCACGTTGGTGCGGGCGAGGCGTGCGCCCTCGCCTATGGTGCAGCCACGATCGATCAGGCAACCGGTCACGTGGGCGTGGGGCATGATCGTGCAGTCCCCCAGGACAAGGGAGTCCTCCACCACGGCCCCCGCTCCCACGGTCACCCCGGGATGTAGGAAGGAGCCGCGGATGCGGGCACCGTCTCCCAGGGACACGCGGCTCTCCAGCATGGAGGGACCCTCGACAACCACGCCGTCACCGTACTTGACGTCAGCGGCCGCCCAGACGGTGCCAGTTATGCCGTCGGGCAGGGCGTGGAGCGTCATCGGGATGGGGACCTCGGTCAGCACACGCTGGTTCGCCAATATCAGGTCCCGGGGCCTGCCGATGTCCATCCACAGACCGTCCAGCTTGTGGCCGTACATCGGTTGGCCCATCTCGAGCAGGATGGGGAAGAGGTTCCTGGAGAAGTCGAACTTCTCGCCCTCGGGCACGTGCTCGAGGACCCTGGGCTCCAGCACGTAGATGCCCGCGTTGATGAGGTTCGAGAACGCCTCCTCGGGGCTTGGCTTCTCCTGGAAGCGCTGGATCCTGTCGTCATCGTCCAGGTCGACCACGCCGTACTCCGAGACGTTCTCCACCGTGGTGAGGGCCATGGTCGCATCTGCGCCCTTGCGCCTGTGGAACTCGAACATCGCCTCCAGGTCCACGTCGGCCAGCACGTCAGCGGACATGACCACGAAGGTGTCGTCCAGGTATGCCGAGGTCTTGGCCACTCCCCCGGCGGTGCCCATGGGCTGACGCTCGAAGGAGAAGAGCATGGAGATGCCCCCCACGTCCGTGGCCTCCAGGGCGTCCACGATCATCCCGGCCTTGTAGCTGGTGGTGACGATTATCTCTGTGATGCCTGCGCGTGCCAGGGATCCCAGGCCGTAGTCGATGCACCTCCTGCGCACGACGGGCACAAGGGGTTTTGGTGTGGTCCGAGTGAGGGGCCTGAGCCGGGTCCCTTCGCCTCCCGCCATGATAACGGCCTTCATGGGAACTCCTCACCTTCCCAGGTCCACCTTGCCCTTCTTCTGGAGGATGCTGAGGATCTCGTCCTCCGCCTCCTTCTGGGCCTCCTCGGAATCGAAGCGGTCGTGAACGGCCTTGTTGATCTCCGCCAGCTCCTCATCCTGGCGTTCCCGCTCCTCGCGGGCCTCCCGGCGGGTGGCCATCAGCCTGCCGCGCATGGCGATGGCCTTCTCGTGGTACTTGTCCGCCATGGCCCTGGCCTCGAGCATCTGATGATGCTTCTTGTCGCCCTCGGCGTTGAGGAGGTTGATCTCCTCTATCAGGGTCACGACGCGCTTGTGGACCTTCTCGGCCTCGTCGTGGTACCTGACCACCTCCTTGTGCTCCACGTCCGCCTTCTTGAAGGCCTCGTCGATCATCCCGTCGATCCCGTCGGCCTCCAGCGTCAGGTCCTCCTGCACGCCGGTGCGGCTCTCCAGTTCCTCCAGCTCGGCCTGCTTGAACCGGATGCGGTCCAGGAGGTCGCGCTCCTGTTCGATCGTGCTGGGGTTGGTCTCGTGCTGGATCTCCAGCTCGCGGATGTCCAACTTGAGACCCTCGATGGAGGTGCCCATGCCTTTGTCCATACGGCGGGATACGGCCTTCTTCCGCTCGATGAGGGTGCGTCCCTTGTTCTGGTACTCG
>JAUVRF010000366.1 GCA_030597775.1 Methanobacteriota archaeon
CGCCTGACCGGACACGGCCAGCTGATAGCGCTGGTCGATGTCGATCCCGATCATGCTGTAGAAGAACTCCATACCCTTGGCCGCGGAGATCTCTATGGTGATGAAGCTTCCCGCGGGCACGCCCAAGGGAGCGGTCACGTTGGCCCTAAGGGTGATCGGCTGGAAGGCGGGGATGGTCACGTTGTCCCCGTCGCTGAACTCCAAGGTCCATTCGTCGGGAGCCTGGTAGGCAATGGTCACGTTGGCATCCCCGTTGCCCTCGTTGAACAGGAGGAACTCGTACGCAATGGTCCCACCCGGCAGGACATGCTCCGTGTGGATGGTCCCCCATCGGAGGGCCACGACCTCCGAGACGACCATGGTGATCGGTATCTGCTTGGTCGGGACCAGGGTGACCTCGGAACCGCCCTCTGCTCCGATCAACACCTCGCTGAACAGGACCAGCTCGAAGTCCTCCTCCACGCCAGCAAGCTCTCCCTTGGGAACGCTGAACGTGATACGGACCTGGGCGCTCTCCAGGACATCGATGGAGACCCGTTTGGGGGTCACGGATCCCCAGTAACCGCGGTCGGCGTCCAGGGACAGGGTGATGTTCTCCAGGCCGTTGCCCGCGTTCGTGATGGTCATGTCAATGTGCTTGGGGGTTCCCGGCACCACGGTGACCGTCCGGGGGTCGGGTGTGACGGTCAGCAGGTGGACCTGTCTGACCAGGGTGATCATCTCCAGCTCCGCTGTGAGACCGGCCGCGTCGGACCTGGCCTTGAGGATGACCTGGCCCTCAACTCCATGGGAGGTCCCCGCGGGGGGCGTGACCTTCACCTGGACCCTGCTGTTGGCCTTGGGACCAAGGACCAGGGTGATGTATCGGGCCTCGAGGGTGCCCCATGAGGCGTGGGAGCCGATGAGGGACAGCCGGACGGTGTCGCCCACGGACGATCGGGTTCCCACGGTTATGTTGTAGACCAGGGTCTCCCCGGGGGCTGCGTTCATGTTGGACGTCATGGTGTCGAGGAACACGGCGTAGCTGTCGCCCCCGAAATCGATGTCGATCGTCATGATGGTGCCGGCCGCGGAGATGTTGAACACGCGGATCTTGGTGTCGGTCCCGTCGTACAGGCGGGAGTTGGGTGTGCTGTCCGGTGTGAAGCCCGTCAACCGGTTCTTCCAAAGGTCGTTGTTGTCACCGTCGTTGTAACCCCGGATGTCCAGGTCCTGTGTGCCCGAGGCCTCCTCCAGGTCCACGCCCTTCCGGTTCTCGTTGTTGTTGACCATGTTGTAGGGTAGATACTGCTGGATCACGCTGTTGTCGATGTGCCAGATGAGCAGACCGTCGCCCGGGAGGTACCGGTCGTAGCCCGCCCGATAACGGTTCTCCAGCAGGAAGAACTCCTGGGAGGTGGTGGTGGGGATCTTGATGACGTCGGGGCTGCCGCTCACGTACTGGATCTCGCGGCCCTCGGCGTAGTTGCTGATGGTGGTCGGGGTCACCCATCCTAGATGCACCTTGGACCAGGCGCTCAGGTGGCCCGGGGTGCGGCCCCAGTTGTTCCAGGCACCGGAACCCATCACGTCCCAGACGCCCACACCCGTGGATGAGTAGTCGGTATCGTAAAGGTCAGGCAGGCCGAGCATGTGGCCGAACTCGTGGACGTATACCCCGATGGGGCTATACTCGGACACGGTGAAGTAGTAGCCCACGTAGACGCCGTCCACCCGGAGGGTGCCGGGGTAGACGCTCTGCTTGGACCATATGGCGTTGGAACCGCCACCGGTCGCCTCGTCGGGTCCAGCATGGACCAGGCAGATGCCATCGATGATCCGGTCCCCGTTGGTGTCGTACTTGGAGAAGTCCACGGTGGGGTTCGCCGCGAGCACGGCCTCGCGGACCAGCTTGTAGAAGCTGCGGCTGTCGCTGCTGCCACCCTCGGGGGCGCCGTAGTAGGCCATCGTCTCCGAGGACTCGTACCAGCCATGGGCCTTACCGTCGACGGTGATGTTGTCGTACGAGACCTCCTCGTAGTAGGATTTCATCGAGTTGGTACCCGTGAGCCTGTTCTGCAGCGTCGTTATCGAGTTGCTGCTGGAATGGACCACGTCGGTGAACTCGATGGCAAGGGACAGTATCTTCTGGGTGCCCGTGGTGGCCATCGGGGCCGGGTTGGACGTGACCAGCTCATTGGTCGGCACCTCGTCGAACTCGTAGCCGCGACCCTCTTTCTGCAGATCGCCCTCGTACCACGGTGCTGGAGGCATGTACTCCAGGGTCTCGGGGAGCTGATGAAGCCGGTCCAGCTCCGCCAGGGCCGCCTGCTCCGCCAGGGCCTCCTCGGCCATGCCGCCGATGCCGGCTATGGCTGCGCCTGCGGGGATGGCTACTATGAGCGTGACGAGGACCGCCATCATGGCGGTCAATGGGACCGACGGGGGGTTACGGCTTGTCAAGCGGTCACCTCGATATCAGGGACACAAGGCATGCTGGCTAGACATGGCTCAGAAAGGTCTATGGTGGGGCCATATATGAAGGTTTCTGCGAAGCATGCCGGGAGGCGAACGTTCCGGATCACGTTGGCCACCCTCTACTGGTCCACCTCTCCTGCACCTATCTCGCCCTCGCTGTACTTGTCGATGAGGAGGCCAAGGCCCCTCACCTCCTCCTGCTGTTCCGGGTCCACCACCAGGGTGGCCGAGAGCCTGCCAAGGTACTTCTCATTGAGGGTCTTGTTGAGGTTCTGACCCAGCTCGGCCAGCAGGCCGGTGATGGCCTCGATGCGGCCGGAGGCCACGGCGAACTCGATGGTGTTGCGGTCCTCCCACACCGGGGTCCTGGTGACCCTCTTGTCCTTCTTGACCTTGGCCCCACCGTCGCACCATCCCCCGCCCCGCTCGCCCCCGCCCTCGTCCGCCTCCACGCGCTCGCGCAC
>JAUVRF010000316.1 GCA_030597775.1 Methanobacteriota archaeon
CACCTCAGAATCCCTGCGGACCACCGTCCCTTCAGGAGTGGTCCGGGACCTTGATCTGGGTCTAGGGGACACGTTGAGGTGGGAGATCCGGGCCAACGAGGACGGGATCCTGGTCGTCATGGTGATGAAGGAATAGAGGACGGGCCCATGGACATCGAAGCACACAGACCGGGAACACTGGGGGACGGGGAGATCCCCCTGGACACTGTGGTGAACATGGACTGCATAGAGGGCATGGCCGCCCTCCCGGCGGGTAGCGTGGACGTCATCGTCACGTCGCCTCCCTACAACATCGGCAAGGAGTACGCCACCTACAACGACAGCCGACCGCGCCGGGAGTTCCTGGCCTGGATCGGTGCGGTGATGGCCGAGTGCAGGCGCGTGTTGCGTGACGACGGGTCCATGTTCCTCAACGTCGGGGGCAAGCCTTCGGACCCCTGGATACCCCTGGACATCGCAATGGAGGCCAGGGAGCACTTCCACATGCAGAACGTGATCCACTGGGTGAAGTCCATCGCGATCCCCGCGGATTCGGTGGGGAAGGCCTGTGGTGTGGAGGACGACCTGGCCGTCGGTCATTACAAGCCCGTGAACAGTGAAAGGTACCTGAGCTCATGTCAGGAGTACGTATTCCACCTGACGAGGAAGGGTACCACGCCCCTGGACAAGCTGGCCGTCGGTGTGGAGTACCAGGACAAGTCCAACATCCGCCGATGGAAGTCGGGAGAGGGGGGGCTCCGGGACAGGGGGAACGTGTGGTTCATACCCTACGAGACCATCCAGACATCGCGTCCCCACCCCACGGTCTATCCCGAACGGTTGCCGGAGATGTGCATCCGGCTGCACGGAAAGGACCGGGTCCGGGTGGTGCTGGACCCCGTCATGGGCACAGGATCCACCGCAGTCGCCTGCGTCAGGCAGGGCGTGCGCTTCATCGGTTTCGAGATAGACCCCGAGTACGTGACCATCGCCTACGAACGGGTCCAGGAGGCCATGGAGGCCATCGGCAGGGGCGGCAAGGACGGCTAGGACGGCAAGACCTAGGATGAAACGTCCATCTCCGCCTTGGCCCTGTCCATCATCCCCCGGAACAACCGGGTGAACTCCTCCAACAGCTCGTCCAACCGTTCTTGGGTCCTCGCCTCGGCGAACAGACGGGTCAGGGGCTGGGTGTTGGAGGGGCGAAGCATACCCCAGCCGTCATCGAAGGAGACCTTGACGCCGTCGGTGGTGTCGATCGTGGCCCCCTGGGCACGGAAATGCTCCTCCAACAGCTCGTTCACCCTGAACTTGAGATCGTCCGGGCAGGGGAAACCCTCCTCGATGAACGGGTAGCTCGGGATCGCATCCACTATCTCGGAGAAGGGACGCTCGTCAGCTCCCAGTAGCTCTGCCAGCTTCAGGGTCATGAGCATGGGGTCATCGAAGATGTAGTAGGTCGGCAGGAAGAAGTGGGCGGAGATCTCCATGGCGAAGATGCCGTTGTGACGTTTTATCTCCTCGCACACGAACACGTCACCCACGCGGACACGCACGATCTCGGCACCGTCCTTCTCCAGCTCTTCCTCCACGATCATCGAGCATGGAAGGTTGGCTATTATCTTGCCCTTGTGGTCCTTGAGCAGGTCACGGGACACAAGGATGCCCACCTTCTCGACCTGGACGACACGCCCCTTGTCGTCCACGAAGACGCACCTGTCCCCGTCTCCGTCGTAACCCACACCCAGGTCGGCCCCGTGCTCCAGGACCGCCTCCATGAGACCACCCAGGGACCTCTCGGTCGGGTGGGGGGAGCGGTTGGGGAAGGTGCCGTCAATTTCGCCGAAGATGACCTCGACGCGATGGCCCACACGTTCAAGCAGGTCCATAGCGACCAGGGCCGCGGCTCCGTTCCCGGGGTCCACCACGATCTTGAGGGGTCGTGGGGAGGTGAGGCGCTGGGCCAGGAAGTCGGTGTAGTCCGCGATGGCCTCTCCCTCGGGATAACGGGTCACGCTGCCCACGGCGTCCCATGCGGGTCGGCCCGTCGCCCCTGAATAGTAGAGATCCTTGATGCGCTCGTTATCGGAGGTGTAACCGGAACCGTCGGGGTTTCGCCACCTGATCCCGTTGTACTCAGGGGGATTGTGGGAGGCGGTGATGTAGACCCCTGCAACGTAATCGCCCTTGTTGAGGTGGAAGTTCAGGACGGGGATGGGACAGGCTCCCAGGGTCACCACGTCCATCCCTCCGGCGGCAATACCAGCGGCCACCGCGGACTCCAGGGCGGGGCTGGAGATGCGCACAGCCCTGCCGATCGCCACTCGTCCCTTGTGGCCGTGGAAGGACGCGAACACCTCACCGATGCGTGCCGCGAAGTCGGTGGTGAGGTCCTCGTTGAAGACGCCACGGATGTCATAGGCTCGGAATATGTGATCCATCTGTGCTCCCCAGGCCGGTAATGGTTAGGGCATACATGAACCTTCGCAAATGGACACTCGTGAGTTCCGTTTTGCCATTTCCTGTTCCACAATTTTGAGAAAATGGGGAAGGATTAATTAGCCTCCTTGACATTCCCGCAGGTATGGCCAAGGTCAACCTTTCGGAGAACGAGAGTAGAACGCTCCTGGGAATCGTCAAGTACCCTACCCTGAACGACAGACAACTCTCCGAGATGATCGACATCAAGATGTCGACGGTCACCGCCATCAAGAACCGCCTCAAGGACCTGGGTTGCTTCATGACGGTGAGGGTCCCCAAGTTACAGAACATGGGGGCGGAGATCCTCTCCGTCGCCTACGCCCACACCAACCCCGCATTGCCCGAGGACAAGCAGGTGGAGGTGGGAAGGGGTCTGTTCGAGGACTTCGACGAGCTGTTCTACATCGGGGCAGGTCCCCGGTATCGGTTCTCCATGTCGATGCATCGCAACTATTCGTCGGCCAGCCAGGTGGTCGACGGGGTGCTGGAGCTCTACAGCAGGAACGGGCTCCTGGTCCAAGGTGGCCACCGGACGGTGCATCTTCCCTTCGATCGGACCAAGATATACAATTTCTTCGACCACTCGAACCGGCACGAGCAGACCTTCGACCTGCGCCTTCCACCAAGGGAGGAGGATGCCAGCCTGCATAACGGTGAGTACGGCACCATCCAATCGCACAAGCTCTCCCGTATCGAGCGCAAGGTGCTGCGGGGGTTGATCCAGAACCCGGACCTTCTGGATTCGAGCATCTCGAAGCGCATCGATGTGACACGCCAGAGCGTGACCAAGATGCGAAAGCGCTTCTCGGACCTGGACCTTTTCTTCTCTCTGAGGGTCCCCAACCTGGACCTGCTTGGCTTCGAGATGATGGCCCTGG
>JAUVRF010000342.1 GCA_030597775.1 Methanobacteriota archaeon
AGGGTCAGCATCCAGCGCTACAAGGGCCTGGGAGAGATGAACGCCCACCAGCTGTGGGATACGACCAGGGACCCGGCGACACGCACACTGCTGCGGGTGACCATCGAGGACGCCATGAGGGCGGACGAGCTGTTCACCCTCCTGATGGGTGACCAGGTGGCACCGAGACGCGCCTTCATCCAGGAGCATGCGCTGGAGGTCAAGAACCTCGACATCTAGGGGGTGAGGAAGCATGGCTGACGAGGAGAAGAAACAGAAGGATGTGGAGGCGGACCCGGACATCGAGGGCTTCGACCACGGCAACATCGAGGGCAGGTCTATCATCCGCGAGATGAAGGACTCTTACCTGGACTACTCCATGTCCGTGATAGTGGGCCGGGCCCTTCCCGACGTGCGCGACGGCCTCAAGCCCGTGCACAGGCGCATCCTCTTCGGCATGAGGGACATGGGCAACACCCACGACAAGCCCCACAAGAAGTCCGCCCGCATCGTCGGTGACGTGCTGGGCAAGTACCATCCCCACGGCGACACCGCCGTCTACGACGCCCTGGTCAGGATGGCCCAGGACTTCTCCCTCCGCTATCCGCTGGTGGACGGCCACGGCAACTTCGGAAGCGTGGACGGCGACAACGCGGCGGCCATGCGTTACACCGAGAGCCGGATGAGCCGCATCGCCTCCGAGATGCTCAAGGACATCGAGAAGGAGACGGTCAACTTCCGGCCCAACTTCGACGACACCCTGGAGGAGCCCACCGTCCTTCCCACCAGGCTGCCCAACCTCCTGGTCAACGGCTCCACCGGCATCGCCGTGGGCATGGCCACCAACATACCGCCCCACAACCTGCGGGAGATCGTGGACGGGCTGCTCCTGGTCATCGAGAACCCGGAGGCCACCATAGCCAAGCTGCTGGAGGTGGTGCAGGGCCCTGACTTCCCCACGGGCGGTACCATCCATGGCATCAATGGCATCGTGGAGGCCTACTCCAACGGCAGGGGCACCGTCAAGATCCGCTCCAAGACCCACTTCGAGGACAGGGGCGGGGGGCGGCAACGCCTGGTGGCCACCGAGCTGCCCTACAGCGTCAACAAGTCCAGGCTCATCGAGTCCATCGCCGACCTGGTGCGGGACAAGCGCATCGACGGCATCACCGACCTGCGTGACGAGTCCGACCGCCACGGCATCCGCCTCGTCATCGAGCTCCGTCGTGACGTGATCGGCGAGGTCGTCCTCAACCAGCTGTACAAGCACACCGACCTCCAGTCCAGCTTCGGCATCAACATGCTGGCACTGGTGAACGACAGGCCCGTGACCATGGGCCTGCGGGAGATGCTGTCCCACTTCGTGGCGTTCAGGGAGGAGGTCGTGCGACGGCGCACCGAGTACGAGCTGCGCAAGGCCAAGGAGCGGGCCCACATCCTGGAGGGCCTGGTCATCGCCCTGGACAACCTGGACGAGGTCATCGCCCTCATCCGGGGTTCGGCGGACGTCCAGGAGGCCTCCCACAAGCTGCAGGAGACCTTCGACCTCTCCGAGATACAGGCGAAGGCCATATTGGAGATGCGGCTCCAGAAGCTGACCTCCCTGGAGGTCGAGAAGGTCAAGGCGGACCTGGCGGACACCCTCAAGCTGATAATGCGCCTGGAGGAGATCCTGGCCTCCGAGGAGGAGATCCTCGCCATCGTCCGTGAGGAGCTGGTGGAGGTCCGGGACAGGTACGGCGACGACCGGCGCACCCAGATCGACTTCGATGAGTCCGAGCTGCAGATGGAGGACCTGGTCCCCAACATCAAGGTGGTGGTCTCCATCACCTCGGGCGGTTACATCAAGCGCCAGGACATCGACAGCTACCGTGTCCAACGGCGGGGCGGGAAGGGCCTGCGTGGCCAGAGCCTCAAGGAGACGGATTACGTCGAAGAGCTCTTCGTCACGCTGAACCACAACTTCCTCCTGTTCTTCACGAACCTGGGCCGGGTGTACTGGCTCAAGACCTTCCGGGTGCCCGAGAGCGGTCGTCACTCCCGCGGGGTCCCCATCGTCAACCTCTTGCCCAACCTGCAAGAGGGCGAGGAGGTGGTGGCATTCCGTTCGATCCAGGAGTTCGACGACGAGCACTACCTCTTCTTCGCGACGGAGAAGGGCAAGGTCAAGAAGACGCCCCTCTCCGCCTACAGCCATCCCCGGGTGACGGGCATCATCGCCCTCAAGATCTGGGAGGGCGACAACCTGATATCCGTGCGCCTCTCGGACGGGAAGCAGGACGTGCTCCTGGCCACCCGGAACGGTCAGACCATCCGCTTCAAGGAGTCCGACGTGCGTGCCATGGGCCGTGCGGCCGCGGGCGTCCGCGGCATCAGGCTGCGCCCGGGGGACAAGGTGGTCTCGCTGGCCCTGGCCAAGGAGGGCCACGACGTGCTCACCGTAACCGTGAACGGTTTCGGAAAGCGGACGAACATCGAGGAGTACAGGGTCATCCGCCGTGGTGGCATGGGTGTGAAGGGCATCATCACCTCCGAGCGTAACGGTCCCATCGTAGCCGTCCGCATGGTCTCAGAAGGGGACGAGCTGATGGTCAGCTCCCGCGAGGGCATGATCGTCCGCATCCCGGTGTTCGAGCGCATCACCAACCAGATCCGGTGCATGGGCCGCGTCACCCAGGGCGTCCGCCTGATGCGACTCGGCGAGGATGACAGCGTCATCACCGTGGGCGTGCTCAAGCAGGCCGCCGAAGAGGCCGTGGACGAGGAGATCGGAGAGGGCGGCGAGCCGGTCGAGTAGCGGCGTCACCTTCATATGGCACGATGGTCTATCCCGAGCCGAGGTGCTGGCATGATCTACGAGTTCGAGGGAAAGGTGCCGAGGATCGGCGAGGGTTCATGGGTCTTCGATGACGCCATGGTGATGGGTGACGTCACCCTCGGGGACAAGGTGTACGTGGGCTCCGGGGCACGCATCCGGGGAGACTACGGGACCATCGTGGTGGGGGACCGTACCTCGATCGAGGACAACGTCATCATCCACGCCCGTCCCGGGGAGCGCACCGTCATCGGGGAGCACGTGACCGTGGGCCACGGCGCCATCCTCCACAACTGCACCATCGAGGACGGTGCCGTCATCG
>JAUVRF010000117.1 GCA_030597775.1 Methanobacteriota archaeon
GGCCCCCTCAAAGGAAGATCAGGATGGCGCTGAAGGTCATGGCGATCGCACCGAAGATCATGCAGAACAGGTCCCACCGCATCCTGCTTGACATCCTCATCAGGACCTCGATGGTGAGGTACCCGAAGATGAAGCTCCCCAGCACCCCCGCCAGCACCACGTCCCAGCCGAGGCGGGCGACGTCCCACGTCACCAGCTCGTAGGCCACCACGGCGATGGTGACCGGGATCGACATCAGGAACGACAGGCGCAGCGACTCGTCGGCGTCGACCTTCTGTATCAGCAACGCCGAGACGGTCATGCCCGAGCGGGAGATGCCCGGCAGGGCCGCCAGGCCCTGGACGATGCCCAAAATGCCCGCGTCGGAACCCGTGGTCTCCCCGGCCCTGCGTTCGCCCTCCCTGTCCTTCGCCGCCCTGAGGGTGAGGCCCGTGATGATGAGCATGACCCCCACCAGCATCGAGATGGCAAGGCCACCGATGTAGCCTGTGAACAGGGTCTCGAGGCTCTGGACGAGCAGGAACCCGATGGGTAGCGAGACCAGGGTGGCGATGAGCAGGAACCGGACCGTGGCGTCGGTCCGCCACTCGGGCAATGTCACGATGATGTCCCGGACATCGCCCCGGAGTCGCAGGATGACGGCGAACAGGGTGCCGAAGTGAAGGAAGAAGGCCATGGCGAGGGCGTCCTCGGAGGACACGTCCAGCCCCTCGAGGAGGAGCAGCACGTGGCCGCTGCTGGAGATGGGGAGCCATTCCGTGATACCCTGGACCATCCCGACCAGGAACGCCAGCACCGGGTCCATCGTAGGACCTCACCGTCATCGGGCATAGTAAGGGTTTGCCCTCTCAGTACCAGAGGAGCATCAGGACCTGGCGGGCCTCGTCCACTATCTTGACGAACTCGGGGGTGACGTCCATTATGCCGTTGATGATGAACTGGACGGCGATGGCCATGACGATCAGGCCCATGAGGCGGGTGACCACCGCCCTGCCCTCGCCCAGCCGCTTGTCGATGGCCTCGGACTTGGCCATCACGAGCCAGGATACGAACACCGTCACCGCGATGCCGACGAGCACACCGATGGCCGCGACCACCGAGGTTCCGAAGCCGTGCATATCACCCGCGTCGATGGCGGTGGCCATGTACAGGATGACGGTGATGATGGTCCCCGGTCCCGCGATGAAGGGGATGCAGATGGGGATGAGGGCGATGTTCTCCGCTGATTCTGCGGCCTCCTCCTCGGCGGGTCGGGGGTTGAGCATGGCCGCGGCGGCGGTCAAGAGGATGATCCCGCCCGCGATGCGGAAGGCCCCGATGGTGAAGCCGAAGAGCTGGAACAGGAGCATGCCGGTGATGGCGAAGAAGAACAGGATGCCGATGGCGTACCTGGTGGCCTGTCTGATGATGGCCTGCTTCTCGTCCTTGGTCATCTTCTCGGTGAGGCCGATGAACACCGCAGCCGTGGAGATGGGATTGGAGATGACGATGATGCCGATGATCGCAGCTGGCACGAATGACGCGATGAAGGCCCAGTCCACCATCGGGGGGTGGAAGCCTCTGCTCCTATGAATACATTTCCGGTGACCCGATCATGGGATGAAGACCGAGGCCCTGTTGGAATCGGTGTGCTGGCCACCCTTGTCGTACACCCGGACGATGAAGTAGTGGGTGGAGAGATGCTGGAGGTTGCTCGCTGTGTACTGCATCACGTTCTGGTCCTCGATGGCCACCAGCATCGTGCCCTCGGTGGGGACGAACATGGGGTCCTTGCTGGTATGGACCTCGTAGCGGAGGAAGTCCACATCGACGTTCCGGGACCAGGTGAGGTCCGCCGAGGCGGTCGGCTTGTAGACGGGGGGCGTCAGCAGCACCGCCGACGGGGGGAGGCCGTTCCCGGAGGAGACCTCCTCCTGGTGCTCGTAGGGCAGGGTGATGCGGGTGTACGTCCAGAAGCCCAGTAACTTGATCGGAACGGTCACCTCACCCTCGATGTCAAGGGTGGCCGAGGCCTTGATGAAGGCGTCCTGGACAGGCGCGGGGAGGTCGAAGATGTTGAAGGTGACGGAGAAATCCAGGGCCGTCGTCCCCGACCCGATGGAGAAGTGCTCCTTGTCTCCCTTCCCGATGAAGGCGCTCTCGAGGAAGAGATCGTATGTCAACCTCTCCACCTCGATCGTACCGCTGGTCGGGTTGAGGAGGGAGATCTCGAAGACGACGGTGAAATCACCATCAATGGACCCAGGGAGGATCTCCGTGACGCGGACGCTCTCCACCTCGAGGGAGTTGGCGGCGTTGTAGACCACGACCATGTGCCCCACAAGCATGACCAGGATCAACAAGGAGACCCCGACCTTGAACCATTTCATCCGCCAGAGGCGATTGACCTTCCTCTTCAAGGAATCGACCTCGGCCGCATCCACTGATCGATCTCCCATGTACCAGTAGTTGACGTGAACTCTAGAAATAGGTTCCGTCTATGGCGGCCCCCGACCCTACTCGTCGCCACGTTCCAGGAGCAGCTCCAGGTAGGACCTTCGCTCCAGCCGGTCAAGGCCCAACGTGTCCATGAGCCCGAGCACCCGTTCCTTGCCCTCCTCCAGGTCGTCGCAGTTCTTGGCCTCGACCTCGAGGAAGTATCCCAGGCCCTTAACCTCGTCGATGGTGACCTCCAGGGTCCCCACCAGGTAACCCCGGCGCCGCTTCTCCACCACGGCCACGGGCTCGAAGCCCAGGCGCAGTAGGAGCATCCCCAGGTCCTGTGGGTCCACCAGGGGAACCTCCAGCTCCTCGCGGCTCTTGGTCTGGAGATCCAACTTCGGTCCCTTGTAGGTGATGAAGGACCGGCCCTCCTCCTCGCGGATCCGGAGGGCCTCGTCGGTCACCGCGAAGTCGCGGCTGGGATGCCGGTAGTAGGTGTCACGCTGCACGGTGAAGTAGATCTCCCGGCCGCCCAGCTCTATGATGCTGGTCATTACGCGCTCGGGTTCAGGGAGGTAGGCCTTCGCTTCTACCTCGAGCACCTGCAATCCTCCTACCTGAGGTCCTCGGTCCTCAGCAGTTTCGGTTGGATCTCGAGGGCCCACTTCCTGGCCTTCTCGTACTCGGCCTCGGTCAGCTTGCCGAAGCCGACGGTCCAGCTCATCACACCGCGGTTCTGGATGCTCAGGATGCTCACCACGTGGGCACCCTTGCTGGCGATGATCTGGGCGAACTCGTCTATGGCCTGCTTGTCCTTCCAGCCGATGTTGGTCGAGAAGATGGCCACCTTCTTACCCGACCACCTCTGGTTCCGGCCGTACTGGAGCACGGCCTTGGGGAAATGTTCGTTGTAGACGGGGGCTCCGAAGAAGATGTACTCGTGGGCCCCGATGTCGACTGGCTTGTCCTTCAGGAGGCGTTCCATGGGGAGCTGGGTAGTCTCCGCTATGGTCTTGGCTATCTTGCCAGTGTTACCCTTTACGGTGTAATAGACCACGGATCCTCCGGTAATATCGCCACCTCCCTATGTTGGCCTGGCCCAGTGCGGCGTTCCATCGTGCCACCTATTTATTAATCTTACGGCCCCGTTGTCATATCTGAACCTATGATCTTATCGGGGTATTTCGTTTATTCCCGACCCCTGGGCAGCCCCCTAGGGAAACCCTCAAAAGCATGCAGGACCATGGCCGACACGGTGTTGCCATGACGGTCTGCCCCATCGAGTACAGGGACGGCTCGGAGCAGATGCGAGACATCTTCGGAGAGGAGGGCAAGTTGCGGAGGATGCTCCTCGTGGAGGCGGCCCTGGCCGAGTCCCAGGCCCAGGTCGGCATGATACCCCCCGAGGCCGCTGCGGCCATATACGAGGCGGCCACGTCGGGACGGGTGACCCCCCAGAGGGTGACGGAGATCGAGGATGAGATACGTCACGATGTGATGGCCGTCGTGAAGGCCCTGACGGAGCAGGCCGGGGACGCGGGGGCGTACATTCACCTGGGTGCTACCTCGAACGACATCATCGACACGGCCAATGCCCTTCAGCTGAAGGAGGCCTGGCCCCTCATAGAGGCTGGTTGCAGGGACCTTCGGGACCAGCTGGCGAACCTGGCAGGCGAGCACAAGGCCACGCTGCAGGTGGGCCGGACCCACGGCCAGTGGGCCTTGCCGACGACCTTCGGCCTGAAGATGGCGGTGTACGCCGTGGAGATGGACAGGCACCTGGAACGGCTGAGCCAAGCGGCCCCCCGTGTGATAGTCGGCAAGTTCCTCGGCGCCGTGGGCACCGGAGCCGCCATGGGCCCCAAGGCCCTTGAGATCCAGCGCCTCATCATGGACAGGCTTGAACTGGGCACGCCCGTGGCGACCCTCCAGACCACCCAACGGGACCGCCACGCCGAGCTCGCCTGCATCCTGGGCAACATAGCTGCAAGCGTTGAGAAGTTCGCCACCGAGGTGCGCAACCTCCAGCGCAGCGAGATCGGCGAGGTCCAGGAGGCCTTCGATGCCTCGAAGCAGGTGGGCTCTTCCACGATGGCCCACAAGCGCAACCCGATAAGCGCCGAGAACGTGTGCGGCCTGGGTCGCGTGGTGCGATGCTTCGTGACCCCCGCCTTCGAGAACGTCCCCCTGTGGCACGAGCGGGACCTCACCAACTCGTCGGCCGAGCGCTTCACCATATCCCACCAGATGGTGCTGACGGAGTACATCCTCACCCGTTCCGCGAAGCTGTTCGGCAACCTGGAGGTCAACAAGGAGGCCATGCGGGCCAACCTGGAGCGGGCGGGACCCGACATCATGGCCGAGGCCGTCATGATGGCCCTGGCAGAGCGGGGGATGGGCCGCCAGCAGGCCCACGAGGCGGTCAGGGCCGCCTCGATGCGCGCCCACTCGGGCGAGATGGAGTTCGCAGAGGCTCTCATGGCCATTCCCGAGGTCTCCTCGAAGATCTCCCGCGACGACCTGGAGGCCGTCCTGAGACCAGAGGCCTACACGGGCCACGCCGAGGAACTGGTGGAGCTGGCGCTGGGTTCGTTGAAATGATGGACAGTGCGGACGGAGGGTTACCCTACCAGCCCATGCTGTAGAACAGCGCGCCCACGAAGGAGGTTATGACCAGCAGGATGATTATGTGAACGTGGGGGTCGTAATCCTCGTTGGTGACGACCGCCTTGAGGTCGGAGACGCTGCGGATCCCCAGAACGGCGGTCCGGAAGCGGGGGGTGTCCCCCTCCGTTTCGAGGACAAGCTCTGCAACCTCCATTATCTCTTCATCCTTTGCCATGGCAAGACGCAATGGCCCGTCTCCGAAATAAGCCTTTTGATTGGGACCACGTCCCCGGGGGACCCCTGGGCACGGTGGCCCAGGGGCCGGGGGGGAGGAAGGGGGGAATATGGAAGGACGTGGTCCTCTTGTGGGGAGAATGGACCATCAACCGGTGTCCTCGCCGGCCTGCTCGAAGGCAGCGAAGGAGCCCATGTCCATGGCGGCGGAGATCCGTAGGTTGGCGACCCCTGATTTCTCAGTGATCACAACGAACCAGCCCAGGTCTACGAAGTCTTCCATGTCAGGCACCTCCTAGATGTTTCCTAGGTGTTCCTTGCGTGCTCATGATATATATCTAATATGGGACAAACTTGGAACATTAGGACAATCCTCGAACGAATGGAGAACGAGGGAACGGATCAGCTCCCGACGTCGAGCCAGGTCTCCAAGAACCTGTCGACCATCTTGTCCAAGAAGCTGGGCCGGTAGGTGATCAGCAGCTTGACGATCCGGTCCGGGTCATTGACCGTGTAGAGGGACCTTCGGCCCTCCCGCCTCTTGTCGATGACCTCCTTGACGATGAGGTCCTTCATGTAGAAGCTCAGGGAGGAGGCGCCGATCGCCATCTCCTTCTGGAGGGTCTTGTGGTCGATACCTGGTCCCTGGAGGACGATCAGCACTATCTGGCGCGGTTTCTCCTGGCGGATGGCGGACAGGAGGCGGCGGTCGGTTGCGGACATCTCCACCGGGTAGAAGCGCTTGTAGTACCTGTCCTCCTTGGAGTCCAGCAGGCCACGCTTCTCCAGGTAGTGGAGGTGATACTCCAGCTGTCCCATGGGCATGTCGAGCTCGTCCTTTATGGCCCTGAGGTGGGACCCAGGGTTGGCGACCACGAAGTCGTATATGCGCCGCCGCGTCTCGAGCTCGATCTCCACGGGCCGGTCCATGGTCCTCCGCCTCACCCTCCAAAACGACCTCCATCACCCGGGCCGTCACTTCTTCAGAAC
>JAUVRF010000102.1 GCA_030597775.1 Methanobacteriota archaeon
CACAGAGGGGGCAATTGATAGGTGGTTGTTGGTTGGGGTGGTGAAGATGGCTGCTGATAATGTCCCGGACACCGTGTGGAAAGCCACGCTCCTCGACGACGTGGGCGAGACTGTGAACCTGTGCTTCCAGTGTGGAACATGCACGAGCAGTTGTCCCTCGGGGAGGATGACGGCCTTTAGGACCCGCCAGATACTCCGCATGGCCCAGTTCGGCCTCCCGGAGCTGATCCTTCCCTCGGACGACCTCTGGTACTGCACAACATGCTACACGTGCTACGAACGCTGCCCGCGGGGCGTGGAGATCGTTGGAATAATCACCTCTCTCCGGAACATGGCCGTGAGGGCCGGCTTCATGTCGGAAGCCCACAAGGACCTGGTCAAGACCCTGTACGAGACGGGTCACCTCGTCCCGACCTCCGACAAGATCATGACCCTTCGAAAGGACCTGGGTCTGGACGAGCTGCCCCACACCGTGCTCAGGGACGAGGAGGCCCTCAAGCAGGTCCAGTACATCATGGAGCAGACCCGGCTCCTCATGATAATCAAGGAGGACTGATGACATGGACATCGCCTTCTTCGTAGGATGCATCGCACCCCTTCGGTACCCTGGCATCGAATCAGCGACGCGGGAGGTCCTCGACAAGCTGGGGGTCACCATCCGTGACCTGGACGGGGCATCCTGCTGCCCGGCCCCTGGTGTGACGCGCAGTTTCGATGTCAAGACCTGGGTCACCATGGCCGCCCGGAACATCGCCCTCGCCGAGCGCCAGGGCCAGGATATCCTGACCGTCTGCAACGGTTGCTTCGGTTCCCTGTTCGAGTCGGCCCACATGCTGGGGGAGGACCCTGCTCTCCTCAGGGCTGTCGACGGCATACTGGAGGGGCTCAACATGACGATGACGCCCCACGGCGTCGAGATCAGGCACTTCGCGGAGTTCCTGGCAAAGGACGTGAGCGACAACACCATCAAGAGGTCCTTCAAGCGCAAGCTCGACCTGGATGTGGCCGTGCACTACGGCTGTCACTTCCTGAAACCCTCCAAGATAAAGCAGCTCGACGACCCCGAGAGGCCGACCATGGTGGACAAGCTGGTGGAGCTCACCGGCGCACGCAGCCTGGAGTACAAGGATAAGCAGATGTGCTGCGGGGCCGGCGGCGGAGTGCGCGCGCGCCACCCGGAGACCGCACTGGCCATGACCAAGCACAAGATGGATATAATCAAGGAGGCGGGAGCCGATTGCATAGTCGACGTGTGCCCCTTCTGCCACCTCCAGTATGACAAGGGCCAGAAGGCCCTGGGCAAGGAGTACGACGTCCCCGTGCTCCACCTGGCGCAGCTGTACGGCCTGGCGATGGACATCGACCCGAAGCTCCTGGGCTTCGAGGCCCACGCGGTGCCGGTCAAGCTGAAGGTCTGAGACCGGAAAGGCTCATCTAGTCGGGTTCCATAGGGGGAACGAGTGGTCGCCATGCGAGTGCTTTTACTGGTCCTCGGGAATCCCATCCTGTGCGATGACGGGGTCGCATTCCACGTGCTGGAGCACATGCGCCCAAACCTTCCAGAGGAGTCCGACGACCTGGCGATCGAGGAGGCATGCACGGGTGGCATGGACCTGCTGGTCTACGTCATGGACTTCGACCGGGTCCTCATCCTCGACGCCGTCAAGACCGGCAGGGACCCACCTGGCACGGTGAGGACCTACCGGGTGGAGGACCTCAACGAGTCGATCCATGTGGACTCGCCACACCATACCAATTTCTCCACCGCCCTGGAGCTGGGTCACAAGGTCCACCCCGAAAGGATGCCCGTAGAGATCTTGATAGTCGGAGTGGAGGTGGACAACATCCTCGACTTCACCGAGGAGCTGACCCCGGCCGTGGAGGCAGCTGTCCCGGAGGCTGCAAAGGTCGCCCTCGGCATACTCGAGGGGTGGGGCTCGATAGGGTAGGTCCACCGACCGAGCCATCGAGGGCTCACTTTCCGCGGGACCGGTACCATGCCAACAGGACCATGGCGATACCGAAGAGGCCCAGCCCGGCTATCAGGAAGGTCCTCCACAAGGGGTTCAACCCGTGGAAGGGCCACAGGACGAGAACGAACGGCACGATGGGAGCGACGCTCACGAGCAACCTGTTCCCACCCCGCAGGACCGAGACGGCGAAGGCGATGGTCACCACAAGGTTGATGAGGGCGAGGGTGGAGGCCCCCATGATGTAGACTTGATCGAGGATCGACTGATTCCTCAGTACATCGATGAGGACGACGGCCGAGACCGTGATGCTGGTCAGCATGAAGAGCACTCCCCCGACGAAGGTCAGGTCTCCAACTGACCCTTCACCGTCCCCATCCCCGTCCAGGTCCTCACTCAAGATATCTTCACTCACGATCTGTCCCTTCACGGTCGTACAGGGATGTCGAAGGGGACACAGTTATTATCATCTTTCCCTAAGCGCCAAGGTTCCGACCTCGATGGACCCCCGTCGCCCATGAGCCCCGTTGCCACAACCCTTTTATCTGACATTACCGCTGCCCAGGACCGTGAGCGACGACAAGCTGGTCAGCATGGCCGACGGCGCCGGCGGGGAGAGGATGCAGAAGCTCATACACGACACTCTGCTCAAGAACCTGCCCTTCTCCCGTAGCGCGGGGGAGGTCCCCCTGGAGGACCTGGACGATGGCGCGGTCGTGGGCGATGTGGTGTTCACCACGGACATGCACACGGTCAAGCCCCTGTTCTTCCCCGGGGGGGACATCGGCGTGCTCTCCGTCGCGGGTACCGTCAACGACGTCTCCGTCATGGGTGCCAAGCCCATCGCCCTGAGCCTGGCCTACGTGGTGGAGGAGGGCCTGCCCACCGAGGACCTGGCACGCATCACGGCCAGCGCCGACGCCACTGCCCGCGAGGCCGGCGTTCCCATCGTCACCGGTGACACAAAGGTCGTCGAGAGGGGGGCCGCCGACGGCCTCTTCGTGTGCACTGCAGGCATGGGCCTGCCTACCCACACCCTGGACCACAACGCTCGCGTCGTCGAGGATTCCACGGGCAGGAGCCAGCGATGGCTCCTCGACAGCCAGGTGTCCTCAGATGCGACGATCATCCTCACCGGCCATGTGGGGGACCACGGACTTGCCGTGCTGGCCCAGCGGGAGGGTTATGGCTTCGATACCGAGGTGGTCTCCGACGTGGGACCCATCAATCACCTGGTCGAAGCGGCAATGAGCGTGGGAGGCGTCATGGCGGCCAAGGACCCCACCAGGGGCGGCATCGCCAACGCCCTCAACGAGTGGGACGAGAAGAGCAATGTCGGCATCCTCGTTCGGGAGGATGACATCCCTATCAGACCGGGCGTGCTCCATGGATGCGAGCTTCTGGGGATCGACCCCTACGAGATCGGCAACGAGGGCAAGGCTCTGATGGCCGTGGTCCCGGACAAGGCCCGGTCGATCGTAGAGGCCTTGAGGGGTCTGCCCAGGGGCGGGGACGCGACCATCATTGGCAAGGGCACGACCGAGGTGGAAGGTGTCGTGCTGGAGACCTCGGTTGGAGGGCACAGGGTCATCGAACCTCCCATATCAGATCCCGTACCCAGGATCTGCTAGCGGACGTCGCGGCCCTCCATATGATGCCTGGCCACATTCTCCCATAAGCTCTGGACGCCTCGGTTTTAAATATCATGCCATCGATATGCTTGGTCGTGCATATCAATCCCTCGGAGGGCGTGACATCAATTGGCCGAGTGCGGTGGTGGCAAGGGTGCGTCGGCGGGAGGGACCAGCTCCCGCAGCGCTCTCGTCGATGGCCATGGAAGGCCCATCAACAGCATCAGGATCTCGGTCAACAGGGAATGCAACCTGGCATGCTTCTACTGCCACAACGAGGGCGACTTCCACGGCAGGCGAACGATGACCCCCGGGGAGATCGAGGACCTTGCCAGGTTGGCTTCCGACATGGGGGTCAGGAAGTTGAAGCTCACTGGCGGGGAGCCCCTGGTCAGGGATGACATCGTGGAGATCGTACAAAGGTTGGCGCCCCTGTTCGAAGAGGTCTCCATGACCACCAACGGTGTCCGCCTAGCACCATTGGTGCCCGCCCTCCAGGAGGCGGGGCTCGCCCGGGTGAACATATCCCTCAACTCCTTGGGGCGGGACCGATATGTTCGAATATGCGGCTCGGACCATCTGGACGATGTCATCGCGGGGATCGATGCTTCCATCGAGGCCGGTCTGACGCCGGTTAAGCTCAACATGGTCCTCTTGAAGGGCATCAACGAAGACGAGGTCCCGGACCTCCTCAGGTTCGCGGCCGGAAGAGGGGCGGTCCTTCAGATAATCGAGTTGGAGATCGAGCGGGAGCGGATCTCAAGCACGAGCTACTCGGAACACCACGCCGACCTGGGAAGGATCCGTGAATGGCTCCTTGCCACGGGTAGGAGGAACGGTGTGAACCCCCTGCACAACCGCGAGAGGTACGATCGCGAGGGGGAACTGGACGGAGAGGCCCTCCCCGCCCCGGTGGAGGTCGAGCTTGTGATGCCCATGCACAACACGGGGTTCTGCGCCAACTGCACCCGGATAAGGCTGACCGCGGGCGGTTACGTGAAGGGCTGCCTCTTCGACCGTGAGTGCGTCGAGGACCTGCTCGAGCCCCTGAGGGAGGGTGAGGGGGCCGAGGAGCTCAAGCGCAGGATCATGAAGGTGGTCTCCGAACGGAAACCCTACTGGAACGAGGCGGACAAGATATCTGAACCGGATAATGGAGGTCGAGGAACATGATAACGGTAACCGAGCAGGAGATCCCTTTTGACCGGGTCGTCGACAGCGTTCGCCGCCCAGAGGCGGGAGCCATCGTCGTCTTCGTGGGGACCGTGAGGAGCGAGAAAGGCATCGATGGGCTTGAACTGGAGACCTACGAGGAGATGGCCCTCCAGAACCTCAACGCGATCCGCGCCCAGGCCATTGCGCGGTTCGGTCTTCTGGAGGCCTCGATCGTCCACCGGGTCGGCAGGATGGGCATTGGCGAGGACATCGTCCTCATCGCCGTGAGCGCCGCCCACCGTGACGACGCATTCCGCGCGAGCCGGTTCCTGATCGACGAGCTCAAGGTCACGGTCCCCATCTGGAAGAAGGAGATCGGTCCCGACACCTGGGTCAAGGGGAAGATGCCACGGGACCCTGGGGCCGCCCGGGTCAAGGGGATGGTGGATGTATCCGAGAAGGAGATCGTACCACGCTCGGCCCTTGCAGAGGGGTTCGTCGAGCTCTCACCGGCATCGGTGGATGCCATCAGGTCACGCACCGTCAGGAAGGGGGATGTCCTGGAGGTCGCCCGCGTGGCGGCCCTGTGGGGGATCAAGCACACTCCCACGGTGATCCCCCACTGTCATCCCATCCCCTTGACGGCAGCGGAGGTCGACCTCCATGTCCTCGACGACGGGGTGAGGGCCACCTGTCTGGTGAAGGCCGATTACCGTACGGGAGTGGAGATGGAGGCGTTGACGGGGGTGTCCGCCGCCCTGCTCACGGTCTGGGACATGGTCAAGTACCTGGAGAAGGACGAGGGTGGCCAGTACCCGGACACATGCATCCGGGACGTGCGCGTCCTCGACAAGTCCAAGGGAGGAGGTGATTGACATGGGTCACAAGGAACACAAGGAACATTCCCTCACTCAAGTGAGATGCGCCGTGCTGACGGTGAGCGACACCCGGACCCCCGAGGGCGACACCTCGGGAAGGGCCATCGTTGATATCCTGCGGTCGTTCGGACACGACACGGCCTACCATGGTATAGTGATCGACGACATCGAGAGCATAAGGTCTCGGGTGGGAAGCATCATGGACGACGAGTGGGTCCAGGCCTTGGTGTTGAACGGTGGAACGGGGGTCGCGCGCAGGGATGTGACCATCGAGGCCGTCCAACCCCTGATGGAGAAGGAGCTCCCTGGTTTCGGGGAGATCTTCCGAATGCTCAGCTACGAGAAGATCGGCAGCGCGGCGATGATGAGCAGGGCCATAGCCGGCACCTACAAGGGCAAGGCCATCTTCTGTATCCCGGGCTCGGAGAAGGCATGTCATCTGGCCGTCAGCGAGCTGATCGGTCCCGAACTTGGCCACGTGATCTGGGAGGTGATCAAGTGAGCAGGGGCAGGCCCTTTCGGACCCTGGTCTCGCTGGAGGAGGCCCTGGAGAGGGTCCTGGCCCGCGTGGGACCCGTCGATCGGACCGAGACCGTTCCCATCGACGAGGCATTGGACCGGGTCCTTGCCCGGGACATCGAGGCCACCATGGACGTCCCGGGCTTCGAACGGTCGGCCATGGACGGCTACGCGGTCAGGGCCGAGGACACCTACGGTGCCACCGATATGGAGCCCTTGACGTTGCGACCGATCGGGACCGTTCATGCGGGAGAGGTCCCCTCGGGGGTCGTGGGCAAGGGTGAATGCATGTACGTGGCCACTGGCGCGATGATGCCAGAGGGCGCTGACAGCGTGGTCATGGTCGAGTACACCGAGGAGGTCGATAGTGGGACCGGGACCGGGACCATGATCCGGAGGGCCGTCCATCCG
>JAUVRF010000591.1 GCA_030597775.1 Methanobacteriota archaeon
ACCGGATCTGGACCCACGCCATCCCGTCGGTGAGGTTCAACCAGGTCGTGTGCTGCTCGATGCCCTCCGTGAAGGTCCTCGTGAGGATCAATCCCTCGACGGAGGCGAAGGGGGCGTCCGTCTCCATCCCGAGCCCTCCCTTGCCGTTGTCCACGTCCGTCACGTACGGGGCCAGGTTGATGATCATCGGCACATCCTCTGTGGCCTGCCATGTGGTCGGCCCGTTGTACTCGGGCGGGTCGTTGACGGGCAGGATGGTGAAGTTCACGTCGTACACCACCCGGGCCCGTATGTCGCGGAGGACCAGGGGCACGGTGGCGACGAGGACGCCGTTGGGGAACTCGAAGGTGACGTTGAACCCGTCGATGTCGGTCACGTACGGGGAGTTGGAGGACAGCGACAGACCGGCGAGGGAGCCATCTGGGTCGGAGACGTGGCTCGAGAAGTCGTAGGTGAGGGGCACGTCCTCAACGGCCTCGATGGTCGGGATGACGTCCCAGGCCGGTGGCACGTTCTTGGCGTCCAGGTCGTAGATGCGGAGGTTGTCGTAGTAGACGTTCGCCCCGGACGCGCCCAGGTAGATGGCGTTCTCGCCCTCGTGGCTGTCCGTTACCAGGTTGTTGTACGACCAGAAGACCGTGCCGGTGCCGTGCTGGGTGACGGTGATGTTGAAGAGGTTCGCCCGGAAGGTGAGGTTGACGGTGTACCATCTGTCCAGGACGAGGTTGTTGGAATACGAGATGTAGGTGCGACTCTGCTCGTTGGGGTATCTGTACGCGTGCCATCCCCATCCGGGAGCGTAGCAGGCGTATGATATGGCCCTCCACTCTCCCGACGAGTTGGTCCGGGTGCCAACTATCAGTGGACCACCGGCTCCCGTATCCGGGTACCAGTCCATGAGGACCGTGAAGTTGTTGGTCTCCCAGGTCCAGTTGGAGACCGCCCTCACCCAGTTGGTGGTGACGGCGTTGATGCGCAACCTGTTGTTGTCGATGGTGATGGTATTGCGGGGGTCGTACAGCCGGACCTCCCATTCGGCGCTGTCCAGTGGGTCGCCCGTGGTGCCGGTGAAGTCCCTCTCCTCCACCAGTTTCCAGCCCATGGTGGACGAGGCGCAGAGAACGAGCAGCCCGAAGAGCAGGAGGGCCGTGAGCAATAGCCTTCGTTCCCAAGTTATCATCATCATCTGGTAACCCACCCCGATCGATGAAATAGAGGGTGGGTCCGTCATTTATATGTTTTGTATTGGTTCCATTTTGGTTGCTGGCCGGGGGTGGCCTGGGCCTTTCTGAACAAAGGGGATCGCCCCCCCCCCTTTTGTGATATGGGGGGGGGGGTTTGTGCCTCGCTTGCCATCGTAGCCGTCGACCGGTGCATCGATGAGTAATCTTTTTATCACATACATCCATGCCAGGGGGATAACATGGAAGGCGTGAGCACGGTGTTCCTGGTGGTCATCATCCTGGCCGCGGGGGGCGCCACGGGAGCGTACATGGCCATCGAGGACTTCGACCTGATGGACTCGGGGGACCCGCGTGGGCAGGGCGGTGGCATCCGCGAGGTCGGCCCCCGCTTCAGCGACGTCGATACCGAGGAGTGCTCCTTCCATGACGGTGAGTGCGGGAACACCGGCCAGGACGACGTGGCCGCCTGCGGTTCCGGACAGGGTTGTTGCTAGAGAAGTG
>JAUVRF010000339.1 GCA_030597775.1 Methanobacteriota archaeon
GAGATGGGAACGATCGAGGTGCTCTCGATGAAGGCCAGGGACCATACGGACCTGATGAACGATGTGGGCGTCGTTCCCACCCACTTCATCGAGGGGCTCACGGACAAGCGGGCCTACGTGCTGACCATCGCGTACGAGGCGGGGCTGTTCGACGTGCCCACCAGGGTCAAGATGGAGAAGGTTGCGGGTGCCATCGGCCTGTCCAGGTCAACCTTCGGCGAGCATCTTCGCACGGGGGAGAGCGAGCTGATGAAGACCCTCTATCCGTTCCTGAGGTTGCGGTGCTGTCGCGAGGGGGACCCCTTCTGCGGGTGCGGCACCAAGGTGAAGTGAGCCGTGTCCGGGGCCGGGTCCGTCACTCCCAGTCGAGCAATCGCTGCTCGCCCTCCAGTTTCCGCAGCTCCGTCAGGTCCTGGGAGACCTCGATGGTGCCCTTGTACGTGCCCTCGTCGTCCCGGACGGCGAAGTACCGGATGTGAACGAACACGCCCCCCCTCTCCAACCAGAACTCCGCCACGTCCCGCTCTCCGGACTTGAAGGCCTTGACGATGCGTTCCACGATGTGGACGCTCTTGGGTGGATGGCACTTGGAGACCTGGCGTCCGATGATACCCGGGCTCCTGGGGAAGATCCGGTCGTCGGTGGCGGAGAAGTACGCCACCTGGTCGTTGTCGTCGACGTAGGTGATGTCCATGGGCAGGTGCTTGAGCATCAGGTTGATCTGTTCCAGCGACAGCGCCCCGGTGTCGAGGTTCACGTAGCTGGTGGTTGTCATGTCCCCAGAATCGTAGGCCTTTACGGGCTCCTCGGGCTCCCAGCCGGTCGAGGGCATGACCCAGGCGTAACCGATGTCCTCCTCGCCCTTGCGGACCCAGACCCAATCGGCCTCGGTGAGGCTCTCGAGGCTCATGGGGAACAGGATGTGCTCCTCCTTGTAGATCATGTCCTTGATGGCCACGTTCACCTCGTTGATGGCGGACACCGCCTCCTGGGCGGACCCGGACTCCGTCTTGGACACGGCGTCCTTCATCGCCGCCCTGATGTCGTCGTGGACGGCCCACATCACCTGGGTGGGACCGGTGATGCCATGCTGCTCGAGGGTGGGGAACAGCTGGTTCTCCTTGCGCGTGTAGTGGGTGTTCAGCTGACCCAGGTTCTCCAGGTTCGCCATCAGCGAGGCCTTGCGGGCCTCGAACGCATCCGCGTCCGGGGGGTCGCCCAGTTCGCAAACGGCGGTGTCCAGCTCGGCCACGATGTTCTCGGCGGCCCGGTTCTCCATCATGTACGTGTGCAAGGGATGCCCGCCGGGCATCGACGGGACGTCGCCCTTGTCGAGGCCCTCCTTGAACACCTCCACGTGCAGAGTGCAGAAGTTCTTGACCTCCTCCTCGGGGAGACCGTCCTCTATGAGGGACTGCTCCACCGCCGCCAGTTCGCTCGGGGTGATGTCCGCGATGGTCTCGGCGAAGCGGGTCTTGAGCTCCTCGGTGTCCCCGCCCGCGTGCAGGTCCCGCAGGATGGCACTGAGGGCCGCCTTCCTCTCCTCCTGGGACATGGGAGCAGCGGCGGGGGCGGCCGCGGGGGCGGCCGCGGGAGTGGCTGCGGGCTCGGGTGCGCTGACGGTCCCGGTCGGTCCCCCCAGGTCCACCTCTGGCCTCTTCCCGGTCTGCCTCTCGATCTCGTCCGCCACGGAGTTGAGCAGGTAGTCCAGTTCCAGCTCGCCAATGCTGGCCACCTTCTCCATGGTGGCAACTGCGCCCATCGTCCTGCGGATGATGGGGTTCTGGAGCTTCTTGTACTCCGGCGACAGGGTCGGCATGAAGTCTATGATGAAGGGGTACTCCTTCGCCAACTCCGAAATCTTGGTCTTGCTGTTAAGGATCAATCCATCAGCCTCCTCTTCTTCACCGATGTTCCCCGGAGGGCACCCCACATCGGGGTAACGGAAATTAAGGCGTCCGCTATGATTTAACCTCTTCGGCAGATTTAGTAGTTCCGAAACCCCACCCCAGTGAGTACGACCTGGAAGACGATATGCATCTGCACTGACCATGCATTAGTACCTTCTCAACGATTCTTCTTGCACCTCATGCCATTCCAGACCTGGTCCTAGGGCCAGACTACCACCTCCTCTGATTAGCGTGGCTCGTACTCTGGTGCGAACCGGCCCAATTCCTGTCATATCCCGACCCCCACATCTCCCATCTCCACCAGCTCAACGAGCCATCTCATGAACGATCTAAGACGAATCGTGTACCCCCAACGCTTCCGAGGTACACCCATCACGTGGACTAAGAACGCGTCCACCAACTGCCACATGTTGCACAACAACAAACTCAGTAAATGGAGGAGTCTGCGAACCGCATGACTGCGAGAGCAAGTCCGGCCACGGACCATCTCGCTCATCCGATAGCCAGTCTCGATACCCCAACGCTTGCCGTAACCCGCGACCAGCGCCTCCACATTCCCTTCGTTCACCTCGACGTTCGTGATGAACACGAAGTCCTCGTCATCGGGGTCCGGACGGAAGAGGAACACAGTCTGGACCTCCACTTTGTCCTTGCCACCCACCTTCCGCATCACCCTCGAGTACGACCAGCCACGGCTGCCCACCACTCGCGACCATGGCAACAACTCTGCTTTCAGCTTCCTTATGGACTTGTTCGAAGGCACGGGCATCAGGTACCTCAAACCGCTGCCCTCCAACTCGCGAAGGCATCCAGACGTGTAGAAACCACGGTCCAGGTACACCATCACCACCTCGACGTGGCGTCGAGCCACTTCAAGCAGCTCCTTGATGAGATTAGCTTTGCTGGCGAACTGCAGCACTGGTACCGCGTGGAACGTGCAACGACGACCACTCACCGCCTGCACGCTGGCGCACTGATCACCCCAGTTCGTACCCTTGTGACCCTTCGCGCCCATCACATGACCGCCACGGTACTTACCATAGTACGCAATGCTGTGCTGGTCTATGGCCAGATGCACCTGTAAACGCCGGGGCTCCACCTTGTCCAAATGACTCAAGAGCTCGCTGTTGAGGGTGTTGAATGCTCTCACGACATCATCGGGTGCCAACGCTCCCAGCCGGAGATGCACCAGGTCGCCCGACGGGACCTGGCGACCCATC
>JAUVRF010000362.1 GCA_030597775.1 Methanobacteriota archaeon
CGACGCCGGTGACACGGCCCTGGCGTTGCAGGCGCTCCACGCTCTGCCTCGTGATGCCGCAGTGCACGGTGACGAAGTCCACACCGACACGCGCGTGGGCCTCGATGCCACCGAGCATCTCCTCGGGGGTCATCTCCACGATGGTCGACTCCCGGGCCGCTTGCACGCCCGCTTGGTAGATTGGGACGGTACCGATGGGGACGTCCAGGGCATCGATGATGGCCCGGCGTATCGCGTCGATGTCGCCACCGGTGGACAGGTCCATGACGGTGTGGGCGCCGACCTCGACCGCGACCTTGGCCTTGCGCACCTCGTCCTCGAGGGAGGCCCGGTCCTTGGACGAGCCCACGTTGGCGTTGACCTTGACCCGCAGCCCCTCGCCGATGCCCAGGGGACGGGCCCTTCCGGCAACGTTCCTCGGTATGACGGTCCGACCCTTCGCCACGGACCTCCGCAGACGCTCAGCGTCCACGCCCTCGGCCTTGGCCACCTCCTCGATCTCGGGGGTCGTCCCTTCCCTAGCCTCGTCCAGTAAGGTCACGGGGCGACGTGAGGGCTGGACCGAAATATAAAGCTTGTCCCACCGCGCCAGGAGGTGATTGGGACTCCCTCGCGAGCCTGCAGGCGGGTGTGGGCCAGAGGGCGAGATTCAACTGCTCGTGACCCTCGGGAAACTAATATATAGCCTGAACCCGAATAACCCATCCGCGAGGGAGGAAGGCAAATGGTAAGAGAGCTCGTTAAGACCTACATCAAGGGTTTCGATGAGAAGCTGGGTGGGGGCATTCCCGAGAGGTCCGTGGTCCTCGTTGTGGGGGAACCGGGAACGATGAAATCCTCGTTGGCCTTCAACATCCTGTTCTACAACGCGATCGAGGGGAACGTACCCGGTCTGTTCATCTCGCTGGAGCAGTCCAGGGAGAGCCTGATGGACCACATGTCGGGCATGAACATGGACATCTCCGTGTGCGAGGACAACGTCAGCATCCTGGACCTGGGCCTGATAAGGAAGAACCTGACCATGCTGGCCGACCAGTCCTGGATGCACGTGTTCAAGATGTACGTGGAGAACCTTCAGAAGAGCCACGACTTCCAGATCCTCGTTCTCGACTCGCTGCCCGTCCTCGAGCTGCTGGCCGAGTTCAAATCCCCAAGGTCGGAACTGTTCCACTTCTTCGAGTGGCTCCGGGACCAGGAGATCACCACCATCCTGATCTCCGAGATGAGCCAGGGCAACCCAGCCTACGCCAAGTACGACGAGGACTTCCTGGCGGACGGCATCTTCCACGTGAAGATGGAGAAGGTGGACGACATCAACATCCAGCGCCGCCTGCGGTGCGTGAAGATGCGGTCGGCCAACCACAGCCCGAACTTCTTCACCCTGCTGTTCCACGACGGGACCTTCGAGGTGACCAGGGTCATCGGCAATTCCGGGTGATGGTCGGGCAGGGGAGGAGAGGAGGGACCCGACGGTCCCGGGCATCCTGTATCCCAAGTACAATGTATGTATGTACAGGCATCTCCAACGGGACATCGTTCACTAGGTCAGCGTATATGCTGGGACACTGGGAATGGATCATGGCCGACCCCCGGCATGTCGATGCCGACAGGTCGCTGTCTCGACCCCTCAGGCGACGGTCTCCACCTTCGTGACGCCAGGTACCAGCTCCTTGAGCTGGCGCTCGACGACGTTGAGGGAGGTCATCGATGAGTAGGGGCAGTGGGCGCAGGCACCCCTGAGGGCGACCTTGACGTGCCCCGTCTCCTCGTCCACATCGATGAGCTCCACGTCGCCCCCGTCCATCTGCAGGGCGGGCCTGATCCGGGTGTTAAGGACCATCTCGACCTCTTCTCGCATTTTTCTTACCTCCTGTCGCGCCCGTGTGACCAGGGGGCCCTTGGCGCATGTGCTTGGGATTGGCCCGTAAAGGGAGGGGTTGGATTTCAAGCTTTCCCCGCCCTTGTATGGTCCCGATCGGGCTCCATCCGGGACCAGGGGTCGCGCGACGGTCAAAATAAGTCAAACGGGGTCGACCTCGGCCCGAGCCACCGGAATTCGATGATTGGGGCCCCGGCCTCGCGTAACCGCTTAACAAGATAATGGATCGAGCCGGGTCTCCCATATGATTCTGGCAAGCCTTGGGCAGGTCCGATATCTTTATGTATGCATAAGGAATTGCCAAGAGCACCGGAGGGATCCCTACGAACCATAATACTAATTGGTTAGTAGCAATAGTGCTAGTGCTTTCAGGAGTCCTGTTCCTGCTCATCGCAGGCAGCGTCGCCGCGGCGGACGAGACCGCCCCGATAGTCGACGTGCCCGAGGATGTGCCGGGAGCAGATGAGGTCGTGTTCCTTGGGGACACTTACGACTTTGACGCCAGCGGTTCGACCGACGACACGGGCATCGTGGCCTACCAGTTCGACTTTGAGGATGGTGGCACGCCTGTAACCCTATACTCCACTACGGGGAAGACCCAATACACCTTCACCTCGTACGGCCAGACGTGGGTGATCACCCATGCCTGGGATGCTGCGGGCACCGAGGGCCTTGGATACTTCTCCATCGATGTGGCGCAGCTTGTCACAACGGATCAGGAGATCAGAGACGGGAGTTACCTGGTGCCACACAGCTTGTACTTTCGGGATGCGGACCTGACGATCGACAACGCCTACGTTGCTATCGCGGATGGAGTTGGAGGCCCCCCTACCGGTGGTGGCGGCACCCCCGACTCGCTGGGCGAGAGCCTGACGCCCGACGGTGACCTGTCCGGTCACTGGGAACCATACTACTGGTACAATTACAACAGGGTCCCGGGCGTGAATCAGGATTACTATGGCCTCGAGTCATTCGACACCGACTTCAAGCTCGCTGGTGAGGGATCGATCAAGATATCCAAGGGTTACATGCACCGCGGCTTTGAGTACCACTTCGACGAGAACGTCGACCTC
>JAUVRF010000454.1 GCA_030597775.1 Methanobacteriota archaeon
CGAGGGAGTTTCCGGTACCCGTGAAATAGTAGATGCTGGCCGAGATCCTGAACACCCTCCGGCGGGTAGATTCCCCACCCGGGATTTCAATGCTTCGCCCCGGGGGAGGAGGGGGAGATGGGGCGAGCTCCCGGGTGGGGAGGGGGTGTGGAGGGGGGTTGTGGGTGGAGGTCTCCTTCCTACTCGATCCACCTCACTGCCTCGGCGGGGTTGGTCCGGGAGGCCTTGAAGGCGGGGATGGAGGTGCAGACGATGGCCGCGACGATAGTGATGCCGATGACCATGAGCACGTTGCCCCAGGGCATCACGAACTCCAGGGCGAAGTCCGACATGCTGGTCGACCAGATGCCGTATCCGGTGATGATGCCGGTGCCCAGCCCCACAAGGATGCCAACGATGGTCACGAAGAGCATCTCGGTCGAGAACACACCGAGGATCATGCTCCTGCGGTAACCGATGGCCCGCAAGATGCCGATCTCCTGCTTGCGCTCGATGACGGACCGGACGGCCAGGACGCCCAGGGAGGCCACGCCAACGACCAGGCCCAATCCCATGAACATGGTGAACATGGTGAATACCTGGTCCACGGCCCTGTTGTAGTCCTCGATGAGGTCATCGAACACGAAGACGTTCATCCCCACAGCGGACAGGTCCGCCTCCAGGTCCTTGGCGACCTCGTGCTGGTCCTCGCCGTCCTTGACGGTCAGGAGGAACAGGTTGTCTCCCTGCAGAAGGGGGAAGTCGGTCCGGAGGCCATCCTTCTGGACGAACATACCCATGAAGGCGAACTCGTCCGCGATGCCGATCACGGTGTAGTTGCGGGACCCGCCCGAACCAGAGCCATCGGACACGGAGAGGGTGGAGCCGACCACGATGTCGGGATACATGCTGACGGTCATCTTGTCGACGATGCAGGCGTCGGGGTCCTGGGCCACTGCGAGCCAGACATCCCTGTCACTGGCATAGTCGGAGGACCTTACGGTGAGCCCGTACTCGGTGTGAGAGGCGAAGCCCTCGTCGATGCCGTAGGTGGCGTGCCACCCGGGACCGTAGGCCGCGAACTCGTCCCCGTTGATTATGAAGTTCCCGTAGATGTAGAACTCCGTTATGCCGTGGACGTCCTGTATCTTCTCGTCCAGGGTCGAGTAGTTCACCGCCGGCATCCCGCCGCCGTCACCGCTGAAGGTGATGTTGTGGATGTCGTTCACGGGCATCGAGGACATGGCTACAAGGTCGTAGCCGCCCTTCTCACCCTCGGCATCGGGGTTGAAGATCGAACCGAAGATCGAGAAGACCACCACAATGAAGATGATGAGCCCGAACATCGCGATGGTCATCGCAGTCCGGAAGCCCTTGTTGAGAGGATGGGCTATAGCGGGGGTGCCGACCGCCTTTCCCCTGGGGGTCCGGGACAGGATGGCGCTGAAGCCACCGACGATGGCCCTCGAGTTCGAGACTATCGCCAGGACGGTCCCACCGACGAGCAACAGACCCACGACCATGGTGGCGAGCATGCCCTCGCTGTCGTCTCCAGCCTCGAGGTTGAACAGGCCCCAGATGGAGTAGGCGACGATGCCGATGCCCATCATGGAATTTGCGATCTCGGTGGAGATCCAGCGCTTGATGACAAGGCACAGGCCGATGATGATCACTGCCGGTCCTATGGCCTGGAGGACCAGAGAGCCCCCAGGAGCGCATGCGAGGAAGGTGAGGACGAGACCGAGGGCAAGGACCACCGTGCCCTGGTAGACACTCTTCATCCCTCCCTTTCGGAGCCTTGGTTCCTCGATCGCGCGGATGGAGCGGACGATGTTGAGCCGGCTGACCTTCCAAGAGGAGTAGGCCACCGTGCCGATGGTGATCAGGGACCCGACGCAGAATGCGATGAGGACGCTGGAGTTCTTGTAATAGAACGGGCTGGTGTGCACATCGTCGATGGCACGGAGGAACCCGTTTATCAGGGCCCAGCCGATGCCGAGCCCGATCACGGTGCCCAGGGTCGCCGCAATGAGGCTGTATATGACGCCCTCGAAGGTGAAGGTCTGGACAAGGCTGCTACGCCTCATGCCTATGGCACGGGAGATGCCAAGTTCCTTCTTCCGCTCCTCGGCGAGCATGGTGAAGATGTTGATGATGAGCAGAGTGCCCGCGACAACGGTGAAGCTGGAGGCGAGCAGGAGCAGGTTGCCGATCTCGGACAATGCCTCCTCGGCCGACTTGACGCCGTTCTGCTTCCAGGTGTCGACCGAGAGCGGGTCCGCCGTCATACCGACCGCAGGGGCCACGTCCGACAGGGTAGCCTCGAGGGCCTCGACCGCGTCGTCGGAATGCTTTGCGCCCTCCACGACACCACCGTTGTTCGACACCTTGATGGCGTTGATCGAGCCAGGTGCACCGATGATCTGCTGGGC
>JAUVRF010000535.1 GCA_030597775.1 Methanobacteriota archaeon
CGACGGGAGTGCTCGTCGCCCGTCCCTTGCCGTTGTGCTCGATGGACCTGATGACGCCCTCGTCCATGTGCACGATCCTGTGGGCCATGTGACCCACGCTCTCGTCATGGGTGACGACGATGTAGGTCTGCCCCAGCTCCTCGTGGAGGCGGCAGAGCAGTTCCATGATCTGCCTGGAGTTCTCGGAGTCCAGGTTTCCCGTGGGCTCGTCGGCCCAGATGATGGCCGGCTCGTTCACCAGAGCACGGGCGATGGTCACCCTCTGCTGCTGGCCGCCGGACAGCTCGGCGGGTTTGTGGGCCGCCCAGTCCCGTAGGCCCACCAGTTCGAGGGCCTCCAGGGCCTTCTCTCTGGCTACACGGGTCTTGACCCCCGAGACAAGGAGGGGTAGCTCCACATTCTCCACTGCCGAAAGTACGGGCAGCAGGTTGTAGGCCTGGAAGATGAAGCCCATCCTCTTGGCCCTGTGGTCGGTCTTGTCCCGGTCGGACATACCCTCGAGGCCGGTGCCCTCGATGTATATCTCTCCCGAGTTGATCTCGTCGATGCCGGAGAGGCAGTTGAGCAGGGTGGTCTTGCCGCAACCCGAGGGTCCCATGATGGCGATCATCTCGCCCTCCTCCACCGTGAGGTCGAGGCCCCGCAAGGCCTTGACCACCACGTCTCCGGTATCGTAGTCCTTCACTACGTTCAGCGCTTCCACTATAGGCACTTGTATCGACCTCCCATCAATGTTGACGGGATTTCTAATTCCTTCATGCTGAATCCACCTATTTAAAACACATAGGAAGAAACCTTCGAACGAAAGGGTAGCCAAGCTTATATTCGATGGACAACCACGGCGGAGCCGATATATACAGCCAGGTACATGTTGACCTCACTGGTATCATGCACTGGTTCCGAAAATCCATCACCTTGATGGTCACCCTGTTATTGCTCGGGCCCGCGACGGCCTCGACCCCCGGGAACGGAGACGCGGAACCCCTCGCCGACGAGTCGACGCGATTCACGGACGTCACCCGTGAGGCAGGGTTCCCGAACGACCTCGCGAGGACCCGGGTGGCATGGGGAGACTACGACGGCGACGGATGGGAGGACCTGCTCCTGGACGGCCGCATGCTGTGGCGGAACGACAAGGACGGCACCTTCACCGATGTGACATCCGCGGCGGGGATCACCGGTGTCGCCAGCCACGGCGGCGTGTGGGCCGACTACGACAATGACGGCGACCAGGACTTCTACGCCAACGTACGCAGCAGGACGGCCAGGGACGCCCTCTGGCGCAACGACGGCGACGGCACATTCACCGACGTGAGCAACCAGGCGGGGGACATCTACGATTTCCTGCCTACGGAGGGCGTCGCATGGGGCGATTACGACAACGACGGCTTCGTGGATCTGTACGTGGCCAACTACGAGACGGCCTCCGTCGATCCCGACGCGGAGCTGGGCATCGGCACCCCTGACGCGTTGTACAGGAACATCGGCGACGGCACCTTCGAGGAGGTCTCCTTCAGGGCGGGTGTGGAGCTGGATGGTGATGAACTGTGCGGCAGGGGTGTCGTGTGGTGCGACTACGACGACGACTCCGACTACGACATCTACGTCAGCAACTACCGCCTGGACCCGAACCTGCTCTGGCGGAACGACGGCGATGGCACATTCACCAACGTCGCCGCTGATGCCAGGGTCGAGGGTTACTCCACCAGCGACGCACCCGGAAGTCCCAGGTTCGGCCACTCGATCGGTTCCGACTTCGGGGACTACGACAACGATGGTGACATGGACCTCTACGTATCCAACCTGGCCCATCCCAGGTTCATAATGTTCTCCGACAAGTCGATGCTGATGAACAACCGGGGCGACGGCACCTTCGTGGACCGATCGGAGGAGGCGGGTGTTCGCGACGCCGACGGCAAGGGCATGTCCGCGGCGTGGGTCGACCTGGACCAGGACGGTTGGCTCGACCTGTACG
>JAUVRF010000264.1 GCA_030597775.1 Methanobacteriota archaeon
CAATTACTTCACCAGGAGGCGCCAGGCGCTGCTGGAGAAGGTGCTGGAGGAGATCGGGTTCGACAGGGAGCGGGTGATGCTCCGGTGGATATCCGCCTCCGAGGGCCCCGAGTTCGCCGACACAATGGAGGAGTTCGACGCCACCATAAGGTCGAAGGGGAAGAACCCCCTGAGCGAAGAGGTGTTCCTCTAGGGCAAGTGGAGGGTCGGGTCGTCCTCTGGGAACGGGGGCTGGGGGCTGGGGGCTAGGGCCTAGGCGAACTTGCGCTCCAGGGTCTCCAGCATGTCCACCGTCATCTTCTCCAGGTTGTACTCCGGGTCCCAGCCCCACTCGGCGCGGGCGGCGGAGTCGTCGATGGAGTCGGGCCATGAATCCGCGATGGCCTGGCGGAAGTCCGGCTCGTAGGTCGCCTCGAAGTCCGGGTAATGGCCCTTGATGGACTCTGCGATCTCCGCCGGCGAGTTGCTGAAGGCGGTGACATTGAAGTCGCAGTGGTGGATGAGGTCCTCCAGGGGAGCCTGTGCCAGGTCGATCATCGAGTTCAGGCAGTCGGGCATGTACATGAGGGGCAGGCGGGTGTCCTCCTTGACGAAGCAGGTGTACCTCCTGTGCTGGACGGCCTCGTAGTAGATGGCCACCGAGTAGTCGGTGGTGCCACCGCCAGGCGGGGTCTTCCACGACACGATGCCCGGAAGGCGCATTCCGCGCACGTCCAGCCCGTACCTGTGGAAGTAGTAGTCGCCCAGGATCTCCCCGGCCACCTTGGTGACGCCGTACATCGTCTTGGGCTTCAGGATGGTGTCGTTGGGGGTGTTCTGCAGGGGCGTCTCGGGGCCGAAGGCCGCGATGGAACTGGGGTTGATGACCTGGCGCAGCTCCTTCTCGCGGGCGACCTCCAGGATGTTGATGAACCCGTTCATGTTCACGTCCCAGCACAGCTGGGGCTTCTGCTCGCCCACGGCGGACAGGATGGCCGCCATGTTGAACACGGTGTCGATGTCGTACTCCTCCACCAATCGGGCCACATCGTCAACGTCCTGGATGCGTATCTTCTCCATGGGACCCGACTCGGTCAGCTCCTCCGTGGGCAGCGTCCTGTGGAAGGTGCCCAATACGTTGTCGTTACCCAAGCGGTTGCGCAGTTCCATGACCAGCTCGGAGCCTATCTGGCCCACGGAACCCGTCACGAGGATCCTCTTCATCGGCCTGTCACCCATGTCATCACCATCGAACGTGAATTGCCACCCCAGCTCGCCACCCAAGGCCCCAGGGCGGGGATTTGCGAAATCCAATTGCGGGATATAAGCCTTGCTGCTGCTGACCCTCTGCACAGAAGCGGAGGATCCTGCCTCACTTGGCCTCATCCGGAGCGATGCCCATGATCTCCCCGACCGTGGTCAGGAGGCCCAGGAACATGAAACAGAACCCGATCCCGATGAGCTCCGCTATCGGGCCGACGTACGTCTGCAGGAGCAGGTAGTATGATGCCATGAGCACCAGTCCCGTGACCAACAGGATGATGCCAACGGTCCTTCGCTCTATCTCCACGGTTCCACCCCTTGGGTCCGTTTCCCAATGCCGTTGCTAGGAGGTCGAGGGAATATGAAATCGTCGACCCGATTCTCACACACCGCCACCCTCCTCCCCCACGCAAGGTTTATACGCTGAGCCTCCATCCGCCCCCCAGATGGACGACGACGTGGTCATCCGTCTCGATGGGCTTACCAAGAAGTTCGACGACCTGGTCGCGGTGGACGGGGTGGACCTGAATATCCCCCGCGGCGAGATATTCGGACTTCTGGGCCCCAACGGGGCGGGAAAGACAACCATCATCCGCATGCTGGGTGGTCTGACGCATCCCACCGCAGGTGGAGCCACGGTGCTGGGCCTGGACATCGTCAAGGACACCAGTGAGGTCAAGAGCCGCATCGGGGTCGTGCCCCAGAACAACGTGCTCGACCGGGATATCAACGTGCGCCAGAACCTGAGCTACCACGCGAAGCTCCACGGCATCCCGGCAGGTGACATCGAAGGCAAGATCGACGAGGTGCTCACCTTCACCGAGCTCACCGCCAAGCGGGACGCGAAGATCGACGAGCTGTCGGGCGGGATGAAGCGGCGCCTGGTGGTGGCCAAGGCGATGATGCACTCCCCCGAGGTGCTCATCCTGGACGAGCCCACCACCGGTCTCGACCCCCAGTCCAGGCGGCTGGTCTGGGACAAGGTCATGTCCCTCCGGGACAGGGGCATCACCATCATCCTCACCACCCACTACATGGACGAGGCCGATGCCCTTTGCGACAAGATCGGCATCATCGACCACGGCAAGGTCATAGCCCTTGGCACGCCCGATGAGCTGAAGGCCCAACTGGGTCACGAGATCCTGTTGATCGCCCAACTCAAGGTGGAGGCCAGGGCCCGCATCGTGGAAGCCCTGGAGGACAAGCCCTTCGCCCACGACGTTAGCATGGAGGGCAACAAGCTCCATTTCCGGACGGACGACAAGAAGGCGGCCGCGACCCACCTTCTGGCCAACTATGCCGACGACGTGGAGACCCTCCAGTTCCGGGAGCCCTCCCTGGAGGACGTGTTCATCGAACTGACCGGGAGGGAGCTTCGGGAATGAGCGGTTCCCATCGGATATGGGCCATCGTCGAGAAGGAGATGTACGTCTACTTCAAGTACTTCCACTCCGAGGTCTCCTTCGCCGTCCTCTTCCCCGTGTTCATGATATGGACGATGGGGATAGGTCTCGGCGAGGCCCAGATCGACTGGCTCCCCGAGGGGATAAGCTACGTCGCCTTCATCATGCCGGGCCTCATCATGATGACGGTCATCTCCACGGGGTTCTTCAACACCGGTTTCGTCATGATGTTCGAGAAGGAGTACAGCGACGCCTTCGACGGGCTCATCCAGACGCCCGTGACCACCGAGGAGATCGCCCTGGCCAAGGTTCTCGCGGGCACACTCAAGTCCCTCATCAACGGCCTCATAAGCATGGTGGTGATCCTGGTGTTCGTCGACCTCACCGTAACGGCCAGCTGGATCGTCCTTCCATTGCTCTTCGCCGCCTGCGGCTTCTTCTTCAGCTGCATCGGCCTGGCCATGGGCACGTGGCTCAAGCGCGGCTACCAGCTGGGCACCTTGGGCAACCTGCTCATCTTCCCCTTGACCTTCTTCGGGGGCCTGTTCTTCGCCGTGAGCGAACTGCCCGAGAACCTCCAGGTCGTCGTGAACGCCAACCCGGTCACCTGGATGATAACCGCCATGAGGGAGATCGTGCTCTACGGCAGCTGGGAAATGGGCTGGGAGATGCTGGGTATTTTGCTCATCTGCATCCCGCTGTACCTGGGAGCCTGGCGGCTCTTCCGTAAGCTTGTGGTCAACTGAAGCGGGTCACTCCCAATCCACGACCCACTCGTCCGCCTCCTCCTGGGGCGTCTTCTTGGGTCGCTGGGGCTGCTGGGGCTGCTGCGGCTGTGCCGGAGCGGGCTGCTGGACTGGTGGTTGTTGCTGCGGTGGTGCGATTGCGACCTGTTGAGCGGGTGGTGGAGGCGGTGCAGGCGCGGGCTGCTGCGCAGGTGGCTGCTGCGCAGGTGGCTGGTATGCTGGTTGCTGCTGAGGTTGCACCGGTTGAACCGGAGGGGGCTGGTACTGCTGGGGAACGGGAGGTACCGGTGTGGTCGGCGCGACCGGCGCCGC
>JAUVRF010000037.1 GCA_030597775.1 Methanobacteriota archaeon
CTCGACATCGCCTCCATCCATCGTGAACGCCATGGTCGGGGACACCGTCTCCTTCACCGTGGAGGTGGAGGACGCTGACACTCCCGAGCCCACCCATACCTGGACCTGGCGCGGTGTGTTGGTCGGCACGGGCGATGAGCTGCACCTGGTCCTTGGCATCGACGATGTCGGTGAGGGGAAGGTCCGCATCGAGGTCACCGACGGTGTGGGCGTGGCCTTTCACGAGTGGGACCTCACCGTCACGGTCCCGAACGAGCCCCCCTCGGTGGTCATGGACAGCCCCTTGGACGGCTCCAAGTGGTCAGAGGGCAAGGCCATCCCCCTGAGGGCTCTCGTCGATGACGAGGACGTGGAAGGCCTCAGCATCCGATGGTTCGTGGACGGCTCACCCATCGGCACGGGAGCCGAGGGTGAGTACATCCCCAACCGGGTCGGTTCCCTCATCATCCAGGTCACGGTCTCCGACGGCGTGCACGACGTGACCGGATCGGCGTCCATCCAGGTGACCGCAGCCGAGGACCCGGAAGGCGGGGACGTCATATCCGACGACAACACGATGCTCATCCTCATCCTGGTCGTGGCGGCGATCATCGTCATACTCTTCATGATCCTTCGGGCTGGAGGGGAGAAGGAAATGGAGGAGCCGAAGGCCCCCAAGGAGTGACCCGCCTCCTATTCCGGGCTGTAGGCAACATACGGACCGGCCCAAACGGGAGCCCTCATGAAATGGATCCTCCTCGGAGGCACAATGGATCGTGTGGCATCTCTCATCTACAAGGGACCCACAGGGTCCCTGGAGTGGACCTGCTGGGACCGCGGGGCCGACCGTGTGCGTGCCATCTCAGAAGGAGATGCGGTCGCCTGGATTGAGGATGACCACCTCGGTCGGGCAAATGGACTCCACGGCCTCCTTGAATGCAAAGGGGTCCTGCTCGACCAGGGGGAAGGTGTTGTAGTGCATCGGTATCACGACGCGTGGGGCGATCATCTTGGTGGCCAGGGCCGCCTCCTTGATGCCCATGGTGAAGCGGTCACCTATGGGGAGGAAGGCGATCTCGGGCTTGTACAGCTCTGCGATGAGCTCCATGTCCTTGAACAGGGCGGTGTCACCTGCGTGGTACAACACCTTGGACCCGTGCATGACGTAGCCGGCGGCCTCGCCGCCCTCTATCATGATCTTCTCCCCGGATATGCCGGAGCTGTGGATGGCATGGGTCATCGAGAAACCGGTGTTCTTCACCCGGATGGTCGCGCCCTTGTTCATCGACTCCACATGAAGGTCCAGCTTCGCCAGGAACTGGGCTATCTCGTGGATGGCCACGATGACGGCGTTGTTCTTCCGGGCTATCTCGATGGTGTCGCCAACGTGGTCGCCGTGGCCATGGGTCAGGGCGATTATGTCGCACTTGACCTCGTCCCATCTCTTCGGTGCCATGGGGTTGCCGGTGATGAAGGGATCCACGACTATGTGGTCCATATCCTCGATCTCGAAGGCGCTGTGGCCGAGCCAGGTGATCTGCATCATCCTACCTCCAGTTATACAGGTCCAGATTGTGGCAGGTATTTAAAGACGTTTTCGGTCCGCTTCTCCGCCGTGCAAATGGACGATGGAGTTGGCCAGGGCCGCCCGTCTACATCCGGTCGCGTATCTCCCTGTAGGTCTCCTCGGAGATATCACCCCGGGCCAATCTGTCATCCAGAAGGATCAGCTTCTCCTCCCCGTCCAGCGGGGGTACCTGGAGAATGGCGGTGGGTCCCGGGTGACCGTCCTGGATCCCGCCTATCTCCTCGGTCGGAGCGGCGGTTGTGTGGATGATCTCCACCCTGTGGTTGACAGGGGCCATCTGGGCCACGGCTCCAAGGGAGGACCAGTACGAGGACATCCGCTCGAGGGCATCGCTCTCGTACTTGGCGTAGCTGTAGGCGCCACCCACGACGGCCACGGGCCAAAGCAGCACGAGGGCGATACCCCCAGCCAGGACACCTTCGGTCGTCACATTCGCCTTCATCCTCAGCTCCACCACGGTGGTGCCGTTCATGTCCTTGACAGAGACGTTGACCTCCCTCTCGAGGCCCCACTTGCTGGCGGCCAAGCCCCGGAACTGGCCCGGCCCGGTCTCCAACACGGCGAAACCAGCAGCGTTCCACCACTGGAATGCATGGGTATGGATGGTCATCGCGTTCACGCCTGGATACGTCTTGCTTTCCCATTTCTCGAACATGGGTTCACCTCTGGAGGGGACCGACATCGGCCCCCTTCCCATGTGAAACCAATTCCCCTCCATCTATATAACTAGCAACGGAACTTTGTGTCTAATAAGCCCGCGCGACCCCTCCCCGGATTCGGCGGACGCCGTACCATCCAGTGACCTCAACTTCGCCATGTTTATTAAGGTCTGGTACCATAACTCCGTGGGATGCACATGTCAGAGATCACAGAGACCGAGCTACCCGGAATCGGGAAGCGGTTCAAGCTGAATCTCAGGAAGGGAGGCACGCTGACCGTGGTCGTCCGCCTGGATGGTGAACGGGATATCTATTACAGGGAGGTCGTGGAGGATGAGCCCACGGTCGTTTCCCTGACCGAGCTGGAGGCCAGAGAGGTCTCGTCCATTCTGGTCGGGACCTACTACAAGCTCAGCCCCCTCGAGATGTTCGAGGAGGCCATGGAGCACAAGGCCGGGCTGCACTCCGTGACCGTTCCCCGATCCACAACGGTGGACGGGGTGGCCATAAGTGAGTTGGACATCCGAAAGCGAACCGAGGCGTCCATCGTGGCCATAGTCAAGGATGACGGGACATCGATCCCCAACCCGGACCCCGGCACACACATCGAGCACGATGACGTCCTGGTCGTGATCGGCACCGTCGAGGCCGTGGACCGCTTGAAGGCCCTGCTGGTCGAATGAACCATCGGGATCACGGGCCCTTCAGCGGGTCGTGGACCGGACCTACATTGACCAGGATCGGGTGAGAAGCGGTTGGAACTCCAGGACTTCGTAGCCCTGGCAGCGGTGTTCACCTTCGCCTTCCTGGGTGGTTACATCGCATGGAGGAGACGGCAGTCTCTCATCGTGGGCTACATACTGGCGGGGTTGGCCCTCGGGACCGCCGCAGCCATGTGGACGCCCCTTGGCGACGCTCTGTTCTCGGACGTGTCCATCCGCCAGCTCTCCCCACCTATCCAGGTGATATTCGACCTGGGGATCACATTCCTTATGTTCTTCATCGGGATGGAGATATCCCTACGTCGACTGTCCCAGGCAGGACGCTCCGCCACCATGGTGGCGGTCACCGACACCGGCTTCAACCTCTTCGCGGGCGTGATAATAGGGACCATCATGGGCTGGGGCTGGCAGGACATCTTCTTCCTGTCCGGCATCATCCTGATGAGCTCCCTGTCCGTTGCGGCCAAGGCCCTCATCGAGCTCAAGCGCCTGGACAACCGGGAGACGGAGTTCCTCCTCTCGGCCATGGTGGTGGAGGCCTTCATCGCCATGGTGCTTCTCACCCTCTCCACATCGGTCATCGTGGTGACCGAGGACAGCCCCCAGGGCGGCATAAGCGACATAGCCATTGCCGTCTCGGTGGTCTACATCACCCTGCTGATCCTTGCCATGTTCGTCATCCCGAGGATATCCCGGAAGATGGAGCTGGTGAGGAACGAGGAGACATTCATCCTCCTGGTCATGACCCTCATCTCCTCGGCGGCGGCCCTGTCTTGGGGGTTCGGACTACCCTTCATGATCGGCGCGTTCTTCATGGGCATAGCGTTCTCGGAGACCGCCCTCACAGACCGGCTGCGCACAAGGCTGATGTCCCTCCGGGGCGCCTTCGCCGCGGCGTTCTTCGTGGCCTTCGGCATGATGATCGACCTGGAGCAGCTGTTCCAGACCGAGACCATCATCATGGTGCTCCTGGCGGTGGGCTTCATATTCCTCAACGAGATGATCTTCACGGCCTCCGTCAGCTTCTTCATGGGTCTGGGGAAGAGGGAGGTCATCAACATGGGAGCGGCCCTGCTGGGCAGGGGTGAGGACGCCATCCTGTTCGCCTCCGTCGGCGGAGGTCTCAAGGATGACGCCGGGAACCATCTACTGCCCAATGGGATGAAGCTGTATCCGTTCGCTGGCGGGCTCTGCCTCATCATGAGCCTGCTCACACCGTGGGTCATGAAGTACTCCATCAGGATCGCCGACCGAATGGGTAAGGGCGTCCCCAAATGGCTCAGCTTCGGAGGCGTCCTCGTGCAGAGGACCATGGCAGTGGAACTGGCCCAGGACAGCCATCGCAAGCATGGCCACGCGGTGGCCGTCACCATTACGCTCCTTGCCTTCTTCGGTTGCACCTTGGGGCTCGTGGCCACCTTCCAGCCCACGGACTGGGACATGCACTTCCTGTTCATGCTGGCGGGTCTGGTGGCATGGGGCCTGCTGGCATTCTCGCTCCGTTTCAGGATGCGCAAGTACCAAGATGCGGTCAAGCTGTCGGGTCTGGACCTTCTCCTCAAGGACCGGCGGATGCTGATCGATTACGTGTCCAACTTCATCTCCATACTGCTCCTCATGGGACTGCTCATGGTCGGGGTGTCCCCCATCTACATACCGGCGGCCCTCTTCGTGGCGGCCGTGTTCATCACCATAGAGCTCGTGCTGACCTGGATGGTGCACAAGCGAGCTGTGAAAGCACCTGACCACCTCTCGGCCCAGCAGATGCTGGAACGGCAGGCGCGGGCAAGCGGTAAGAAACTGAGGAAACGCCGGAGGAACAAGGGATGGTGATGGGGATGACGTTGATGATGGATATCGCTCTTCGGGCGAGGATGTTACGTTCGTATATGATGGGGGTTACTTACCATGAGTAGTGGCTTCGAGGTCGACTTCATTGGACTGGCGCTTGTGTTCCTGGCAGCATTCTTGGGGGCTTTCAGCGCCAACAGGATGCGCCAGTCCATGATCGTCGGGTACATAGCCACGGGTCTCCTCCTGGGCATCGTCGCCGTCCAGTTCCCCGATTCTATCGGCGACCACCTCTTCGATGAGCTGGAGACCCGTACCATGCGGCCCTCCCTGGAGCTGATGGCGGACCTGGGCCTCACGTTCCTTCTCTTCTTCATCGGACTTGAGTTCTCCGTCACCAAGCTGAAGAGGGCGGGAAAGCCATCCCTCGTGATCGCCATCTCCCACCTTGCCTTCAACATGTTCGCAGGCGCCCTAATCGGCGCCATCTTCGGGTGGGACTGGAAGTCCACCTTCTTCCTGGCAGCTGTCCTGTCCATGTCCTCCCTGGGCGTGGCCGCCAAGAGCCTTATCGAGCTTCGCAGACTGGACCGGGAGGAGACCGAGTACATGCTGGGCGCCATGATCGTGGAGGACTTCATGACCATGATCCTCCTTACCCTGGCGATGGGGACCGTGGCCGCCGGCGCCCTGGCTAGCGAGAACCCTGGTGGCGCCCTCATGGAGAGCGTCAAGGGGGCGCTGATCGTCTACTCGATATTCATCGCCCTGGCCCTGTGGCTGATGCCCTACCTCTCCCGGTACTTCGAGAGGGTGAAGAACGACGAGGTCTTCACACTGCTTGCCCTGGCGTGCGTCCTGGGCTCGGCCGCCCTGGCGTTCTACTACGGCCTTCCCTTCATGATCGGCGCCTTCTTCATCGGAATGGCCTTCTCCGAGACGCGCATCTCCGAACGGCTCCAATTGCGATTGCTCTCCTTCCGGGATGCCTTCGTGGCCATCTTCTTCGTGACCTTCGGCCTGCAGATCGCAATGGACTCGATGGCGGATGCTATCGGGCCCATCATCCTTGGCATCGCATTCGTGCTCTTCAACGAGATGTTCCTGGTGAGCTCGGTGGCCTACATGATCGGTTTCAATTCCCGTGGTGCCGCCTCATTGGGCGCCTCCCTCCTTGGCAGGGGAGGTGATTCCATCCTGTTCGCCAGCATAGGGGGCGGTCTCACGAATCCCGATGGTACAAAGATGCTGCCCAAATCGGAGCAGCTGTACCCGTTCTCTGGAGGGCTGTCCCTCGTGACCAACTTCATGGTCCCCCTGGCCATCAGAAAGAGCGTGCCGTTCGCAGTGGGCATGGGCAATATCCTGCCCAAGTGGGTCATCTTCTCGGGTGCGGCCATCGGAAGGGCCATGAGGCCAGCCATCATCCATCGCAGGCAGCCCGGGGAGCCCAGGGAACTGGTCCTTACCGCTCTGCCCATCGTGCTGGTCGTAGCCGCCCTCGTCTCCATCTACGGGGCCATGTTCTCCCTCACCGAACTGACCCTTGCGGGTGCGACCGTCTCCTTGGTATCTCTGGTGGCGATGTACTTCCCGCTCAAGCGATTGATGGCCCGGACCCTGGCAGGTGCCGACCTCTCGTCGGCTGGGTTCAAGATCAAGCGGATCGGGGCCGTTGCCTCCTACGCCCCCGTGGCCACCGTCGTGCTGCTGACCATCCCCACCGTTGTGACCACGGTCTGGTTCATAGAGTGGTGGCTGGCACCGCTGGCCGCCCTGATGGTCGTGATGATCGTACTGGTTATGGGAGCCGGTGCGTACCATAGGTCCGTTGACCGCGAGGGGCACCATCGTGCGAAACAGCACATCAACCACCATCTCAAGGAGCAGAAGTCCAAGATGAGGGAGCGGTACAGGAAGGTCTAGGTCTGGTGTCGGGACCGGACCTCACGGGCCCTGGGACCTCTTCTTCCGTCCCTCTTTGGTCTCGTACCACTGTTCCTTGCCCCAGGTGGGCTCGAAGATGGGCTTGATCTCCCGCTGCAGGTCAACCGCCTCCACCTCGTCACCGGTGTAGGTCGGACAGAGGTCCCGTAGCTCCCTCTGGACAGCGCTTGTCCGTCGGTCGGACCCGCACTTGTGGCAATGCTCCTCACCCTCTGCGAAGAGGGTCTCGCATTTGCTACAGACGTCCACGAGGGTCATGGTGTTCGGTCGGTCCAATCGAGTGCTGGGTATAAGGGCCTTTCGAGGACCGTCACCGGGACGGCCGACCGGGGCTGAATCAGATGGTCTGGCTACGTTTCTATCTGGAGAGCAATCAGGGGGCAAGGTATATAATACAAAAAGGCATTCCCCGCTTTAGATAGGATGGTGTTTCAATGGCTATCATCATCAACGAGGACGACTGCACTGCTTGCGGAGCCTGCGCAGAGGTCTGCCCTGTTGGTTGCATCACCGTAGAGGATGTAGCAGTATGCGACGATGACGAGTGTGTCGAATGTGGCGCCTGCATCGACGAATGCCCCAACGCTGCCATCACCCTGCCATAGGCTGGATATCCCGGACGATCCGGTGTCCACTGTGGGCATCTGGCCATAGAGCTCCATCCTCCCAATGGAGGGGTTCAATGGAAACCGTGTTCGTGCTGATAAAGACGCAACCTGGTCTAGTGGAGCCTGTACTTCACGAGGTGGCCTCCAATGCCGATGTGACCGAGGCGATCGCCGTGACCGGGGCCTACGACATCCTGGCCAGGGTGGAGAAGGAGTTCGTCACCGAGTCCCTGAGCGTCATAGTGAAGCAGATCCGCCAGATCGAGGGCGTGGCATCCACCGAGACCCTGGTCGCTCTCAAGATGTGAGGCCGTAGTAGGGGCCACCACGAGCGGGCCAGGGTCACGTGGACACGTAATCTATTTATATATACCAACGGGTTTTATCCATTCCGCGGGGGTACCGTGATGGTGGATGAGAATACCATATTCATCGGCAAGAAACCACTGATGAGCTACGTCCTTGCCGCCCTTCGCCAGATAAACGCTGACGAGGGCACCCTTGTCATCAAGGCAAGAGGCAAGGCGATCAGTAGGGCCGTCGATGTTGCAGAGATCTTACGACACCAGTACGTCAAGACAGCCAATGTGGACGATATCGAGATCTCCACCGAGAGGCTCACCTCCGATGAGGGAAGGGAATCGAACGTCTCGTCGATCGAGATATTCATGTCCATCGGAGAGGCTGAGAAGGGCGGACCGACCGAATCCATGGATGACGCCTAGGAGGGATCTTAGGTGTTCTCCGAGGAGGAGGGCATTCTGGCGGTGAAGACCGCCCGGTCCATTATCGACGCCCATGTCCATGGAAGGGGGCCACCAGCCATGGACCTGCCGAGTGACTTCTCTGACCCTGGTGGCGTTTTCACCACCATAAAGACACACCCTGACGACATGCTCAGGGGTTGCATCGGCATCCCAGAGCCCGTCATGAGCACCAGCGACGCCCTGGTGAGGAGCGCCATGTCGGCGGCCACCGAGGACCCCAGGTTCCCCCGGTTGACCCCCGGAGAGCTGGACAGCGTGGTGATCGAGGTCACGCTCCTGACACCACCCGAGTTCATCGAGGTGGACCGCCCCGAGGAGCTGCTGGACAAGGTGCAGATCGGGGTCCATGGCCTCATCGCCGTCCGTGGTGGTGCCAGGGGGCTCCTGCTGCCCCAGGTCCCCGTCGAGTAGGGCTGGGACGTGGAGGAGTTCCTGCGCCACACCTGCTGGAAGGCGGGGCTGCACGAGGACTCTTGGAAGGACGGCGTCACCCGGTTCCAGTGGTTCACCGGACAGGTGTTCTCCGAGGTGGGGCCAAGGGGCGATGTGACGGCAAAGCCCCTGGTCTAGAGGGTCCTGCAAGAGGGTGGGTCACGGGCCATCGGGACCTCAGCTGTTGAGCATCATCAGGGCGAAGACCTTGGTGATATCCACTATGTTGTCGATGTACGTGTACTCGTTGGCGGTGTGGGCCGATTGGTCCATCTTGGCCCAGACGGCGGAATTGAAGCCCCGTCTGCGGAAGAAGGCTGCGCAGGTACCACCGCCTATCCCGCCCACGATGGGCTCCACTCCTATGACCTGAGTTATCGCACTGCCGAGGATGGTCACGACCCGGCTGTCGGGGTCGGTGGTGGGAGCCGCCTGCTCGTGCTGGGACAAGGACAGATGGATGGGCATCTGGTACTTCTCCCCCACCTGCTTCATGACGCCCCTCACGGTGGCCAGTACCTCCTCCGTCGGATACTCGGCGAGCACCCGGCAGTCCATGTAGAATATGTCCTCCCCGGGGATCGTGTTCACGTTGGCCACGTTCGCCACCTTCATGGTGAGCTCGAAGGTGGCGTTGGGGGGGTCGAACAGTTCGTCCTCGGCGTCGAACCGCTCCTTCAACACCTTGTTCAACCGATAGGCCAGCTCCGCACCGACCTCCGCTGCGTTCCTGCACAGGTGGGGCATCGAGGCATGGCCCTGCTTCCCCTCGATCTTGAACTTGAGCCACAGGATGCTCTTCTCTCCGCTCTCGATGAAGTCGCCCTTGGGGAAGCCCGCGTCGGGGACCATGATCAGGTCCCCTTCTTTGAAGATGTCCTGCTCGAGGAGGTGCTGGATGCCCCACTTGGACCCCTGCTCTTCATCGGCCACGAGGACGCAGCCGATATGGCATCCCGTCCGGATCCCCGCCTCGGAGAGGGCACGCACCGCGTAGAGGGAGGCGACCAGGGGGGTACCGTTGTCCTCGACGCCACGTCCGACCACCTTGTCGTCCACGATGACCGGTCTCCACGGGTCGGTGTCCCAGAGGGACAGGTCGCCCTCGGGGACGACGTCGGTGTGGGAGATGAACCAGAGGGTGGGGGCGTCCTCGTTCAGACCGTAGCGCACGGCCACGAGGTTCGGTCTCACCACGCCATCTCCGAAGTCATCGACCGCGTCGTAC
>JAUVRF010000002.1 GCA_030597775.1 Methanobacteriota archaeon
CACCGGCCAGCGCTGGCGATGGCAACGAAGCCCGGTGGGGGGTCGACTTCGATTTGGGCCAGGACTACGTAGTGGTCGCGCCCGAAGGATGGAGGACGAAGCTTCAGCCCCTCCTGGACTGGCGGGTTCGCACGTCAGTGATGAAGGTCATATTCCTACCCCTGGAGGAGGCGAACGCAAATGGAGAGGGGCACGACAAGGCGGCCCGGCTGAAGGACAGCATCCGCCAGGTATCGAGCGATAGTCGGGCCAACCGGGCCGTCCTACTGGTTGGCGATTCTGAGATCATTCCAGTTAGATGGGTATTCACGGACATCCTACAGGACGGGAACGTGACCGACCCCCTTAACTTCCGATGGACCGACGACTACTACAACTATGGCGGGGAATCGGACTGGGACAGGGACGGCGACCTCATATACGGAGAGGACGGCGAGGTGCTGGATGAGATCGTCGATGCATTCTTCCCTACCTCGGGGGTCCCTGCGGGAGACGACCTTCGGCAGGTGGGCCGCATCCCCGCCTCCAACGAGCTGGAGGTGGAGAGGTTCGTCAACAAGCTGCTGGAGTACGAGCGATCACCGCCACCGGGCGACTGGTTCAACAGCGCCCTCTTCATCAGCGGCCTCATGGACGTGCCCAACGACCTGGACAATCCGTTCACCCCGGACCTGGACGGCGGTTACGAGCTGTTCTCCGACAACTCCTACGAGTCGCACACCAAGCTGGCGGACCTCATTCCTGACACCTACAGCACCACCTGGCTCTGGGACTATCCCTTCATCGAGGGAGGAGACTGGAACCGCTCGGTGGACACCCTGGACCACGACTCGACCGTGGCGGCCTTCGACGAGGGCCACTCCATCGTGGCCATGAACGGCCACGGTTGGATAGACGGTTCAGGCCTGGCCCACTACAACGGTTCCGGTTACAGCAACTACTGGTGGGACTGGCACACCGCCTACGACTACACCGACGCCGACAACGCCAAGAACGGCGACAAGCTGCCATGGGTCTACGTGGCCGCCTGCTACGTGGGCGACGTTACCGTGGCGGGCGACAGGTCCCTGGAGCGCTTGGTGATGAACCCCGATGGTGGGGCCATCGGCATCGTGGCGGGCAACGGCGAGAACTACAAGGGCGAGTCGATGGCCAACGCGTCCTTCGGGAACTGGTTCATGGAGAGGACCTTCTGGTCCAACTACTTCAAGCACGGGCCCGGCCTGGCCATGCACTACACCAAGCAGGCCTACCTCACGCTGGTGTCCAGCGACGAGGTGCCCCACCCACCCCTCTACGACGCCTACTACATCGCCGACTACCTCTCTCCCAATCTGCTCGGCGACCCCTTGACCAAGGTGTGGACCGACCAGCCCACGGAACTGAAGATCGACATCATAGCGGACCGGCCAGGGAACGGGGACGATCGCTTCGGCATGAGAGTGGTCGACGGCAACGGGGACCCCGTCGAAGGTGCCTGGGTCTACATAGGCTGGGATGGCGGTGCCTGGGAGACGGTGACGAACGATGGGGGATGGATGGCCGGACACGTGCCCCTGGATGCAGGTGAGCTGGAGATAGTGGTGAGCGCCCGCAACCACATACCATTGGAGATGAGAGCCGAGCGTCCCGTGATCGATCCAGACATCAAGGTCACCGAGATATCTTGGAACAATGGGTCGTCACAGGGCTATGCGAACTATCCACCTATCTACGGAGAGGAGGTCACTCTCAGGGCCATGGTCGATACCGATGGCAGGTACGAATATGACCAGATACGGGTCCGGTTCAGCGTCGCACCCGAGGGCGGGGCCTTCGAGCGGTTGATACCCGACGTCTTCTTGCCGCTCCGGACGAACGAGACGCAGTATGCGCTCCATCAATGGACCCCACCCCACGCGGGCGAATGGAGGGTGCGGGTCGAGGCCGATCCAGACGGCGACCATCCCGATGCCGTTGCGTCCAACAACGACTGGGAGACCACCATCGTGGTCCGTGGCCCGCCCGTGTGGACCTCCCTTCCCGACGAAGTCACGCTTGAATGCGGGGCTGCACCGGGTGACCACATCGACCTGTTGGAGTACGTCGTCGACCCCGACACTCCCCTGAACGAACTGGAATTCTCTGCCGAACAGCTGGGCGAGCCGGTGGAGGGCGTGACGGTCCACATCGATGATGATGGACGGCTGATCGTGTGCTCCGATCTAGCCTCGGCCACTGTGACCATCGGCCTGACCGTGTCGGACGGCACCTACACGGACCAGGGCGCCATGACGGTCACCATCGATCGCGGCGTGGCCAGGATGCGCCCTGTCGGTGATACCCACCACCTGCTCACCCAGGCCTCAACGGTGGCAGGCGAGATCGAGGTGGAGAACCTCGGGCCCGGCCCGGCCACCGAGGTCGAGCTGGTACAGGTCGAGGACCATCCGGACTTCATCCTCCTGGGAGATGGCCATTACTCCTTCACCGGGAGATTGCCCGGCGTCCACCTGGTCAAGCTGGGCCTCCAGCGGGCCGACGGGACGACCGAGGCTGCCTGGCAGGGCATCACCATCATGTTCCAGGTGGAGCCGGCCGTCGGCGAGGCGCCCTAGCCCTACGGGTGGGTCGACCTCCACGTGGTCGAGGACCAGAAGGCCGAGTACCAGCTCCAGGCCCTTGACCTCGAGGGCGGGGTCGTGACGTACTCCATCGTGTCGGACGACGGCCTGGGCGCCACCGTGGACCCCGTCACCGGCCTGCTGACGCTTCGCCCCGCCGAGGGAGATCTGGGCAAGCACGAGGTCGTCGTCATGCTGTCCGACGGTACCCTGGATGACACCGCGACCCTGACGGTCTACGTGACCGAGGGCCCGTCGGGCTCCCAGATATGGGGCATCGCCATCGCCGTTGCGTGTCTCATCGCCATCTCCATGCTCGTCCTGTTCCTGTGGCTGCGCCAGCGTGACGGGGACGAGGAGTGATGCATCTCCCCAAAGCATTTTCATCCCGTGACAGGTTTACTCCGGCATGGCCGACAGGCCCCGCAGCTCGGTGAAGCACCCGACGAACCTGGCTATGGTGATGACCACCATCTTGATCTGGGCCCTCGCCTTCCCGGTCATCAAGGTGGCGCTGGAGGACTTCCCCCCCATCACGCTGGCACTGGTCCGCTTCGCCATAGCCTCCCTGTTCTTTCTCGTCCTCCAGTTCACCATCGGAGGCGGCATGGCCGCCATCCGGGCCCTCACCGCGAGGTTGTGGGCGCTCATCATAATCTTCGGGGTCGTCCAGTCGGCGGTGACAAATATCGCCCAGAACATCGGCATGCAGTGGACCGAGGCCGGTGTGGCATCCATCATCCAGTCGGTTGGTCCCGTGTTCGCCGTGGTTCTGGCCGTCATGTTCCTGGGGGAGAGGTTGACCCGCATGAAGGTGGTGGGTGGGGCCCTTGCCATCCTGGGGACCGCGGGCATAGTCACCGGGGGCGGGGCTATCCTTGGCTCTTCGACACTGCTCGGCAACCTGCTCATGGTGGTAACGGCCGCCGCGTACGCCGTTGGCGGAACGATAGCCAAGTACGTGCTTCGCGACGTGGACCCCACGACGATGATGGCCGTGGGCACGCCCTTCGCCCTCATACCCCTGGCCATAGGGGCCGCCTTCGAGGCCGACGCGATGAGCTCTCTCCAGAACGCCTCGGCCACCGCGTGGGCCTCGGTGGTGTTCCTCGCCCTGCTGGCAACGGGCGTCACGATGATCCTGTGGTATATGGTGCTGGCCCGGGTCGAGCTCTCCCACCTTGCCTACTTCATTTACCTCATACCGGTGTTCTCTGTGGCCCTCGCGTGGGCGATCCTGGGAGAGACGATTACCGCGGTCCAGGCACTCTTTGCGGGCGTGATCATCGCCGGTGTGGCAGTGGCCCAGAGGGACGAACCATCGGCTGTGGCAGCTGTTGTCGATGCTGGCTGCGAGGAACCGCACTGCGAGGACGAGGAGTGATCGGGTCCTAGAACTCCTCCAGTTTCCCGCCCTTCAGGCGCATGACGCGGTCGGCGTGCTGGCGGGCCTTGGCGTCGTGGGTGGCGATGATAAGGGTCGACCCGGCGTCACGGTTGACCTCGGTGAGGGTCTTGAACACCTCCGCGCCCGTTTCCTCGTCCAGGTTCCCAGTCGGTTCGTCGGCGACGATAAGGGCCGGTCGCTTGACGATGGCCCTCGCGATGGCAACGCGCTGCTGCTCGCCACCGGAGAGTTGATGGGGGAAGCGGTCCCCCATTCCACCCAGACCGACCCTGTGGAGTGCCCGGGCCACCTCCTCGTCGTCGGGCCGCTCGAGCAGCTCCAGGGCAACGGCCACGTTCTCCTTGGCGGTCAGGGTGGGCAGCAGGTTGAAGAACTGGAACACGTAACCGACCCTGGTCCTGCGGTAACGGGTGAGCTCATCCTCGGAGAGGCCTGCCAGGTCCCGGCTGCCGACCACCACGGTGCCCTCATCGGGCTTGTCGATCCCCGCGGCCAGGTTCAGCAGGGTGGTCTTGCCGGAGCCCGAGGGCCCCAGTATGACCAGGATCTCTCCCTTGGATACCTCCAGGTTTACTTTGATAAGGACCGGCACCTCCACATCACCGGCCTTGTATCCCTTGCTCACGTCATGGAACTCTAGTTGCGCCACAGGCCTCGCCGTTGGATAATGGTCGGTCGGGGAAATCAACTTTCTGTTCGGGCGAAGTGGACCTTGAGCAGGATGATCACCGCCACGAAGGTGATGGCACCGGTGACCAGGGCGACCGCTTGGTAGCCCGCGACGGTGGCGACGACACCCCCCAGCAGACCTCCCACTATCATGCCCAGGCCAGTGACCGAGTTGTATGCCCCGACAGCCTCACCCTTGCCCCGCCTGGGGGACAGGTCGAGGGCGGTGGTGATCCCCGCCACGCTGATGACCGCGAACATCGCGCCCGCAAGGCCGTTGAACAGCAGTGACAGACCGAAGGCGACCTGGAAGAGCTCTCTGCCAGCGGCCGCCAAGGCCAGGGCGAAGGCCGAGAAGATGACCACCCGGGCGCCCCAGGCGACGAGCTGGGCCTTCCTGTTGCCCAACTTGTCCACCTCGCGACCCGCCCAGGCGTACATCGCGGCCGCCGCCACCGCAGAGGCCAGGTAGACCAGGAATATCTGGGACGAGGTGAGGAGCAGCTCCTCGGACAGCATGACCGGGAACGGGACGTAGAACACCATCACGCCGGTGAAGAGGATGAAGGTGGCCAACAGATACAGGTCCAGGTCCCTGCCCCACCCGGGCAGGTGGGTCCGGGCCTTCCTCATGACCCTTGGTTTGAGGGCGTAGACCAGCTTGGAGGGTATGTGACGGGAGCGCTCGAAGGTCCAGGTCCGCATGGTCACCAGCTGGTCCTCCAGCCATCGACGGTCCAGGTGGAACCTGGGCTCGTCGATCCAGAACATGGCGAGGGCGTACGCGATAGCGGTGGACAGGCCGCAAAGGAGCATGAGGACCCTCATCGATGGCTCCTGGGGAAGGAAGTGGGATATCGAGGCGAAGTAGACAGCTCCCAGGGCCATGCCCGTCATCCATCCCATGCCGCTGACCTTGGCGAACCTGCCCACGGCCTCGCCCCAGATGGCCTCCGGATTGTGTTCCATGATGAGGATGGTGGAGGTGGGGACCGTCGCCGCCAGGAAGAAACCGTACATCACGTTGCCCGCTATGAACATCCACATGCTGTCGGCCAGTCCCATCACGAGGAAGGCGATGGACGTCATCGCCATACCCACTACCAGGGGCAGACGTCGTCTGCGGGTCCGGTCCGAATAATCGCCCCAGAGGATGTACGCTGGGACCGTGGCGGCCGAGACGGAGACGACGGCGATGGCCACGGCGCCCACGCCGCCCCCTAGGACGGCGATGACGAACAAGGGAACAAGGGGCGCGCTGGCTCCTCCTGCCAGCTTACTGAAGAAGAATGAGAGGTACCAGCGCTCGCCGCCGCCGCTCGCCATGCCTCGGCCCATTAAGAGTGCACCCAGTGCCATCCAAAAGCCCTTCATGCCCTTAGACCTTTCGGTCACTTTGGAGGCGGGGGCAGAGGCGACGAGCACTGGTAGTGCCGGGGGTCATTAAGAGTGATGGCAACTGACCCGATCAGCCGCTCTGCGGTCCCTTGCGCCGGCGGTTAAGGGTCGCGGTGAACGCGTTCACCGTCGGTGCCCTGCCGCCATTGACGAGGTTCCGAATGTGCTCAAGGTCCCTGGGGTTCTTGATGAAGGGCTCTACGGACATGAGCAGGTGGGTGCAATCCCGGGAGGTCAGGCACTCTGGGTCCTTGCCCATGCCTGCTAGGATTATCCCGACGATCGCTTCCCCCTTGTGGTAGTTCCTGCCGAGGGCCTCTTCTAGATATCCAACGAGTTCTTGGGGTTCCATCGGACCCCTATTACTGGAAACCATATATATTACCATAAGTATGGAATTATCCATTGTGAAAATCAGAGAATGCGAAATATGGGTGTGCTGGCCATGCGCGAAGTATATCTATCGGATGTCCCCATCCGCACACCATGCCTTTCGAGCCGGGAGACCTTGTTGTGCTGATCGACCGCAGGGGAGGGCGACACCTGTTACGCCTCACCGAAGGTAAGGAAAGGATAGGCAAGGTGGGCGTGGTCGACACCGGCTCCCTGATCGGCCAGGAGGATGGGACCGTGATCCATATCGGCTCCGCCTCCCTCACCGCCCTCTCCCCCACCGTGCTCGACAAGGTGGCCGCCATCCATCGAAAGGCCCAGATCATCCTGCCGAGGGATGCGGCCCTCATCGCCCTCCACGCCGACGTGAAGGCAGGTGATCACGTGGTGGAGGGTGGCGCTGGCTCCGGTGCGCTGAGCATAGTCCTGCTACACCTGCTACGTCCTGGCGGACGGCTCGTCACCTACGAGGTGCGGGCGGACCACGCCCAGGTGGCCCAGTCTAACGTCGAGCGTGCGGGCCTTTGCGACAACCACGAGATCCACATCGGGAACATCGCATCGGACATCGCGGAGACCGACGTGGATTCGACGATCCTTGATGTGCCCGAACCCTGGGAGGCGGTGCCGGCCTGCCACGAGGCCCTCGCTCCGGGTGGGAGGTTCGTGTCCTACTCTCCCACCATCGGCCAGGTCGAGAAGACCCACGAGGCCCTCAAGGGGTACGAGATGGCCGACATACGTACATTCGAGGTGCTGGAAAGGGAGCTGGTCGTGGGCAAAAGGGGCACACGCCCATCCTTCGAGATGCTGGGTCACACGGGATACATAACCGCGGCGCGCAAGCTGGCCTAGTGAGCTTCCGCAGCAGGTGTGTTCAGTTCTCCGAGGTGGATTCCTTCCGACGGGTGACCCGGTCACGGATGTTGCGGAAGGCGACGGCACCGAGCAGCGCGATAATGATACCCGCCACGATGCTCGCGAGGCCCAGCTGGTAGTAATCCTCGAAGGCCCAGGCCTCGGCGAGGATGGTGCCGATGACCACGACCGAGCCCCAGACGATGAGGCCCAGTGCCAGCAGGGCGAAGGTCTGGGAGACGATCGACCACTGGATGCGGTTGCGGCCGATGAAGGTGTCGAGGAACTGGCCCAGGCTGCGGACCAGGGCGGCGGCGACGGCGAACCACACGAACCAGGTGAGGAACACAAGCAGTCCCTCCCAGGTGAACACCCATCCCGTGGCGTCCTCGGCCACCGTCTGGTTGAGGGCGAACAGGCCGCCCAGGATCACTATGACCGCGGCCACGATATTGCTGAAGAAGGAGATCTGCGATGTGACGATGGACACCTTGGCCCGTCGGTACCAGTCCGATATCAGCTCGCTGGCGTTGACGAAGTACAGGAGGGTGTAGATGCCGACGGCAGGGACGATGGCGTACCAGGCGAACTCCTTGAAGTCCGTGAAGGCGAATAGGGCGTAGACGATCATGATGAGGGAGATGGGAACGAAGATCTTCTGTCCGATCTTGTCCTCGTCGAAGGTGCGCTTGAGGATGTAGTAGGTGGATTCGGCGGTCTCCGACTGCTGGACGATGACCCGTTGCACCGAGCTGACGTTGATGCGGGACTGGCTTATGGGAAGGCTCTGCTCGTCCTCGGCACCGTCGGAGATCACGCTGGCCTCGTCGGGTTTGTGGTCCTTCAGGAAGGATTCCAGGCCCGCGGCTAGTGCCCTATCGGAGCGGAATCCGACGCGATCGTCACCTAGGAGCAGTACAACCTCGACCTCCTCTCCGTCGGCCTTCAGCTCATCGTAGAGCTTGATGGCGGCGAAGAGGGCGTTCATGTCGCTCTCCTCGGGGTCCTCAAGACCCATGGAAACGGCCGCTTTCAGATTCGCCCTCCGACCGACTATCGGACCCTTTAGTCCCAACTTCTCTCCGAAGTCGTTATCTCGGTCTATGGCAAATATGACCGTCTTCAAACCAGACCCTGTTCAACAATAGGAGGGCGCCTTATAAGAACATTATCACTTGTACCGCCATCCCGGGAGTCAGAATCCGGCGTACGCCGAAGGGCACCGGGAGGTTACAGCAGCGAAGACCCCCCGACCGCCCCACCGCCTCCCATCCACGGGCAAACTTAAATAGGAAAGATAACTTACGAAGAAACCCACGACCTAGGGTACAGGCTGGCCAACTCCATCTCAGGCGGGTCGGGCGGACCCTGGTCGACGCAAGGTCCGGGGGCGAGACCTGACCACGGTATGCGACGTTCCCCCGCAGCTGCTCATCGACCAGACGGCCGCGAAGCTGCAGGAGTACGAGCAGATAGCTCCCCCAGAGTGGGCCGCCGACGTTAAGACCGGCACCCACGTTGAGACCCAGCCAGTGCAGGAGAACTGGTGGCACATCCGGACCGCCGCTGTGCTCCGCAAGGTGTACGTCAACGGCCCAATCGGGACCGAGCGGCTCGCCGCCGAGTTCGGTGGATCGAAGGACCGCAGGGCCAAGCCCTACAAGGCGGTCAAGGGCTCGCGGTCCATCATTCGCCACGTCCTCCAGCAGCTGGAGGCGACAGAGCTGGTGGCGGCCGACAAGAACCGCGGTCGCATGATAACCCCCAAGGGTCAGTCCCTGCTTGACAACGTGGCCCGCGCGGTCATGAAGGGCCTGGCCAGCAAGGACCCGGAGCTGTCGAAGTACTACTAGTCCCGCCGGGGGACGAAGATCGAGAGGGTAGATAGGTATGGTCGGTGGAGAGGACCCCGAACTGGATGAGATCAGGCGCAGGAAGCTCATGGAGCTCCAGCAGCAGCAGAACTATCAGGCCGAGGCATCCCGCCAGGCCAGTATGGCCGATGCTCAGCGCCAGAACATCCTCCGAGGCATCCTCACCCCCGAGGCCCGAGAACGCCTTGGCACCCTCAAGATAGCCTATCCGGACATAGCCGGTCAGGTGGAGGACCGCCTGATAATGCTCGCCCAGAGCGGCCGGCTGAACGAACTGATCGACGATGCAACTCTCAAGGAGATACTCGCCCGCCTGGTCCCATCCAAGCGCGAGATCACCATCAAAAGGAAGTGAAGGGATGTCTTCGCATAAACCCCTCGCAAAGAAGCTGCGACTGACCAAGGTCACCAAGCAGAACCGCCGCGTGCCCGCATGGATAATGATGAGAACGAACCGCAACTTCCAGCGCCACCCCAAGCGGCACATGTGGCGTCGGAGCAAGCTCCAGCGATAGGAAGGATAAGGAGGTTCTCCAATGGCCGAGGTCGAGCGCATCTACAATGTTCCGTTGGGACACGTCAAGGACGTACCCCGCACCAAGCGTGCTCCCTACGCGATGAGACAGATCAAGAAGTTCGTGATCCGCCACATGAAGGTGGACGAAGAGGAAGAGGAGCTCTACATAGCCCCAGCCGTCAACGAGGCGGTCTGGGCCCGCGGCATCCAGAAGCCACCCTCGCACCTGCGTATCAGGGTGATCCGCCACGAGGATGAGGACCTGGTCGAGGTCACGCTTCCGGAAGAGGAATGAGGGCCTGGGGCTGGTTTCCGTGTCGATACGGCAGGTGGACGTGAACGGCAGCTCCTACCTCGGAGTACTGAGTGCCGCCTCCGAGGACCTGTGCCTCGCCCCAGTGGTGGCGAGGGAGGAACACATCGTTCTTCTAGAGGAGACCCTGGGGACCCAGGTGCTCCAGATGACCATGGGCGGGACCAACCTGATCGGCGCCATGGTAGCCATGAACGGCCGCGGGGCGATCGTCGGCAACATCATGACCGACGAGGAGATGGCGCTCCTGACCGAACACCGGGATGTGCTGGTCATCCACGGTCGCCTCAACTGCGCGGGCAACCTGATACTCACCAACGACACGAAGGCGTACATCCACCCCCGCATCGATGACCAGGTCCGGAAGGATATCGCCGAGGTGCTCGACGTGGAGGTCGCCGAGGGCGACCTGGCGGGCATGGGTGTGGTGGGCTCCGTGGGCTGCGCCACGAACAAGGGCGTGCTGGTCCACCCCAAGGCACGCCCGGATGAGAGGGAGGCGCTCAGCGAGTTCTTCGGCCTTCCCGTGGACATCGGCACCCTGAACTACGGCTCGCCGATGATCGGTGCAAGCTGCGTTGCCAACTCCAAGGGCGCCGTCACCGGGACCGCCTCCACCGGCATAGAGCTGGGTCGTCTCGAGGACGCCCTCGACCTCATCGACTGAGAGAGGTTCCCTTCATTCCTCATCCGGAAGGTCCACGAGGGTCACACCGTCCTTGGTCAATTGCTTCGTTGCCAGGGCGGTCGCCACCACCGTCGCGATGGTGCCCGAGCAGAATATCATGAAGAAGATCACCAGCTGGTACTGGGCCGCCCAGATCGGGTCCACGCCTCCCATGAGCATGCCGGTCATCCCGCCTGGGATGAAGACGATGCCCAGGGTCTTGAGGGTGTCTATGGTGGGTATGAGGGAGCTGCGGACGGCCGAGCGCACGTGTGGCTTGAGCGAGGTCTCCGCATCGGCACCGAGCAGCATCCTCGCCTCGATCCTCGACCTGAAGCCCCGTGTCTCGGCAAGGAGCCTGTTCAGCGAAAGGGAGGTCGCATTCATCGAGTTGCCCACCACCATGCCCGCGATGGGAATGACGAACTCGGCTCGCAAGGGAAGGACCTGCAGGCCCAGCATGGTCCCGAGGGTGACCACGGTGGCCAGGCCGAGCGCCGGGAAGGTAGCCCTAGTGGGGTCCGGAAGGCCCTTGGCCCTCCTCGCTGAGGTGTAGGTCCCGACCACCACCATCACTGCGATGAAGGCGATGACCACCGTCCAAAGGAGCAGGTCCCCGAGCCCGAACAGGGCGTAGAGCAAGAAGCCCATGGCCATTATCTGGATGCCTCCCCTGATGGATGCGATGGCCATGTCCTTCTCCAGGCCCAGGGACCTCATCCGGGACAGGGCGGCGGCGATGACCATCAGGACCACCGACATCAGCAGTATCCAAAGCCCCCCGTAGGGTTCCAGGCTCCAAGGGTCGAAGTCGAACTCACTCATTCAGATCACCTTCCTTGTGCTCATGCTCCATGTACACGAGCTCCCCCATGTAGAGTGCCCGTTCCTCGGGGTCCAGGTCCTCGATGAGGGACCCGGAGTCTCCCTCGGCGATGATACGGCCCCGGCGCATCAGCACCGTACGGTCCCCGAGGCGTCGCGCCTGCTCCACGTCGTGGGTAACTATTATCATCATGAAGTTGGCGTCCCCTTTCAGACCCTTGATCGCCCTCTCGACCTCCATCATCCTTCGGGGGTCCAGCGCAGCGGTGGGCTCGTCGAGCAGGAACACCTCGGGGCACAGGGTATGGGCACGGGCAATCGCGACCCGCTGACGCTCCCCGCCCGACAGCTTCTCGGCCCGGCGGCCGAGGAAGCCCTCGTCCAAGGCAGCGGCCTTCAAGGACGCATCGATGCGCTCCTTGATCACCCCGGGCTCGATCCCGGCCAGCTCCAGGCCGAAACGCAGGTTATCCTCCACCGTGCCCTCGAGCATGGCCGGGGACTGCTGGACGAGGCTCACTCGACGCCTCAACGTCGAGGGGTCCATGGCCGTGACGGGCTCACCATCGAGCAGGATGCGCCCCTTCGTGGGCTCGTGGAGCCTCACGATGGTCCGCAGCAGCATGCTCTTGCCCGCGCCGGAACCGCCCAGGATGCAAACGGTCTCCCCGTGGTGGATGTCCAGGGATATCCCGTCCAGGATGGTCCTGCCGTCCAGCTCGAGGGACAGATCGGATATCTCCAGCTTGTGGACGTGTCCTTTCGTCATGATATCAGAGAGGATAGTGGGTCACATCGGAGTTAACGATATCCCTTTCGGACCCGGACCGAAGGCCTTATTCAGCAAGAGGTACGATGACCCGTCGTGCGCTTCTCGGTGCTGGGAACGGGACAGGATGGTGGTGTCCCCCACGTGGCATGCAGGTGTCCCACCTGCGAGGCCGCACGCGAGGGGAGGATACCACGCCGCCTCGCTTCCAGCGCAGCCGTCATCGACAGGAAGGGAGTCCGGGCCTGGCTCATCGACGCGTCCCCCGACCTGCCAGAGCAGATGGAGACGGTCCGGGACGCGATGGGCGGCCCGAAGGTCAGCGGTGTGCCCCTCTCCGCCATCCTCCTCACCCACATCCACATGGGTCACTACTGGGGCCTGGGTCACCTGGGGAAGGAGGGGATGATGCCCAGGGGACTGCCCGTGATCGCTCCCCCGGCAGCGGCCCGGTTCCTCAGGGAGAACCGTCCCTTCAAGGACATGGTGGAGTGGGGAGCCCTGGATGTCCAGGTGTCGCATCCGGGAGACACCATCGACCTTGCAGAGGACCTGTCGATGAGACCGGTGACCGTTCCCCACAGGGCGGATTTCTCGGACACCGTGGCCTGGCTCGTGGAGGGTCCGAGGGAGAAGGTCCTGTACGCCCCGGACATGGACCACCTGGAGGACTCCTTCGTCGACGTCATGACCTCCGTGGACATGGCCATCATCGATGGGACGTTCTACTATCGGGACGAGATCCCGGGAGCGATGGACAGGGTGCCCCACCCACCCGTGGAGGAATCCATGGTCAGGTTGGGGCGGGTGCTCGAGGGCGGTACGCGTGTCGCGTTCACCCATCTCAATCACACGAACCCGCTCTGCGATCCCAGGTCCCACGAGTTCGAGCAGGTGGTCTCCCAGGGATTCGGGGTCTTGCTCGACGGTTACGCCGTGGACATATGAGAAGGGTCACAGGGCGAATATCCAGACCAGCTGCTCATCGTCCAGGTCCGCCTTCGAGAACTCCACGATGTTCCCGACCTTGATGACACAGTCGGGGTCGGCCCCCTCCAGGAACGGGGAGATATCGTTGATGGACAGGCTGAGCCCCCCGACCCGGTAGTGCATGGGGACTATGATGGCGGGCTTGACCATCTCGATGACCCGCCACGCGGCCGCAGCATCGATCGTGAACACGCCCCCCACGGGGATGAAGAGGACGTCCACCCTCCCGATGGCCTTGGCCTGCTTTGGGGTCAACACGTGGCCAAGGTCTCCAAGATGGCAGAAGCTGACATCCTCCAGGATGAACTTGAAGGCGATGTTCCCGCCCCTGGACTCTCCCTCGCTGGCGTCGTGGAAGGTCTGAATGCCCCTTATCTTGAGGCCCCCGATCTTGACAGGGGACGGGTCGGTTATGATACGGGATTCTGGCTTGGAGACCACCCTCACGGCGGTGTGGTCGAAGTGGTCATGGCTGACAAGCACAACATCGGCCCTGACCTTCGGGGCTTGGATGCCAATGCTCCTGCCGTCGTGGGGGTCCGTGACGACGGTCACCTCGTCGCCGCTGACCTCGAAGCAGGAGTGACCGTGCCATCTCACCCTTATCGGTTCCACCTGATCCCTCCCAGGTGACCGGATTAAGGACCCTGTACGTACTAATACCTTGCGCGGCGCCAGGGTCCACCACCGGACACAGTTAAATAGACCCCCTGCCCTTCGGCCTCCCATGGACGGGTTCCTTGTGCCCCGGGGATACTTTGTGACCTCCGGCGAGGCCCACGACGGCGCCTCGGAGCTGAACGCCTTCGACCTCGCATTGAAGGACGCGGGCATCACCGAGTGCAACCTGGTGGAGGTATCCTCGATCCTTCCTCCCGACAGCCATGAGATGGAGCCGATCGAGATCCCGAAGGGCGCCATAACGTTCTGCGTGATGGCCAAGACGGCGGGCACCTTGGGAGAGCGGGTCGGGTGCGGGCTCGCGTGGACCTGGGGCACCACCGGCAGCGGCGAGCGCTACGGGATCGTGGCCGAGCATCACAGCAACGCCCCGGCGGCCGAGGTGGACCGAATGCTGAAGGTCAAGCTGGCTAGGATGGCCGAGGTCCGGGGGATGGATATCGAAGAGACCAAGACCTGCGTCCGGTCCATGGTCTGCGAGGGCAACTACGGGTGCGTGGTCGCGGTGCTCGTCTACGTGCCGTGAGGGATCCGCGTACTCCCTACCTCGAGACGACCTGCACCATCTTGAGGGCGGCGTTCTCCGCGCTGTCGGCCACCCGGTCCATGACATCGGTGAAGCGCATGATGTGGTAGATGGAGACGGGACCGAGCTCATCCTCCATCGCATATATGGCCTTGGACAGCTCCTTGCCCGCGCTGTCGGCCTTGTACTCGTGCTCGTGAACACTATGGCCAAGCTCGATGACCGTCTGGGTCTCCAACTTGGCAAAGGTGCTCTCCAGCAATCGGTCCAGGTGGTTCATCATCCTGCGGAGGGCCACGACGGCCTCGACGACGTGCCCCATGAACTTCTCCAGCAAGGGCCTGAGCTCCTCTGGGAGCTTGGTCTCACGCATGTCAAGGATCTGGGCGACGTCCTGGGCGCTGTCCGCGATCGCCTCGTTGCTGGCCAGTATCTCCAGGAGGTCCTGTCGCGAGATGGGCATCAGGATCATGCGCGGGACACTGGCGCGAAGGTGTCGCTTGATCTCGTCCGCCTCGTGCTCGAGGCGTGAGATCTCCACGGAAAGTGAGGCCGCCTCCGCGTACTTGCCGTCCATGTAGAGAAAGAGCATGTCATTCAGCTTGTGGACGGCAGTGCAGCACCGGTTGAAGTGCTCCATCAGCACCTTGATGGGTGAAGTGGGCAGGGTGTCGATCACCGTCGAGCGATAGTGTTTGCGGTCGACCATACGAATACCTCCATGATACCTCATGTTATATAATCCATGACCAGGAACAGACCCATGCATAGGATCGCTGCCACTGGGACGGTGATGAGCCATGAATAGACGATGTTCTTGATGACCTTACTATCCACCGCGGCCACGCCTCCCGCCAGCCCCACACCGATCACGGCGCCCACCAGGGTGTGGGTTGTGGAGATGGGAAGGCCCAGCATCGAGCATGCGAGGACGGTGGTGGCGGCGGAGAACTCTGCCGTGAACCCGCGGGTAGGGGTGATCTCCGTGATCCTCTCCCCGATGGTCCTCATCACGCCCCGCCCCCAAACAGCGGTGCCGATGGCGATACCGATGCCGCCAAAGGCCAGCAGGACAATGATGGTGGACAAAGGGATGTCCTCGGGCGAGCCATAGACCAGTTGGGCCACGATGCCTGTCAAGGGAGCTATGGCGTTCGCCACGTCGTTCGAACCGTGGGCGAATGCCACGTAGGCCGCGGTGATGATCTGGAGTGGGATGAAGATGCGCTCGACCTTCTTGTACTCGTCCATCTCCACCATCTTGTACCTCTTGAAGAGGAGGTACGCGGGTATCGAGGCCAGGATGCCCACGACAATACCCGTGATCAGGATCTGGAGGTAGGAAAGACCGAGGTGGAGAGGTTCCAACGCCTCGACGAGCATGGCGATCGCGAGGATGCTCATCACCAGCCCCACGAGGAAGGGCGCGTACTTCAGGGCCTGCTTGAAGGGGTGTTGATGTGTCAATATCGCCTTCCTTATCAACATGAAGGTGAACAGGGCCATCATCGCGCCGGCGATTGGGGATATCACCCAGGACATGGCGATCTTGCCCACCATGTCCCAGTTGACCACTGCCATCCCTCCGGCGGCGATACCGAAGCCTATCATCGCCCCGACGATGGCGTGCGTCGTGGACACGGGAAGTTGGAAATACGTGGCGACGTTGATCCATATGGCAGCCGCAAGCATCGCCGCTAGCATGCCGATCAGGATGGTCCAGTTGAACGTATCGTCCCCGCCGAGGGCTCCCAGGTCGATGATGTCCTTGCGAACGGTGTGGGTGACGCGCGCGCCCACAAGGACCGCACCTGCCAGGTTCAGCACCGCTGCGATGATGACGGCGTTTCGAACGGTGAGGGCCTTGGAACCCACCGAGGTCCCCATGGCGTTAGCTAGGTCGTTCGCTCCGATATTGAGGGCCAGGTAGAAGGATACGCCAAGCGATATGGCTAGGAACCACAAGTACTCGATCGCCGTGCCCTCCACCTCCTGGATACACCATGTTGAGGGAGCGGATTCGGCGCCCCCCACGGGTCAATCGTATATTGTGAACAGGATATTTAACATCTTAATATATAGTGTATATAGATGGCATGGGGCAGTGATTCTGGAACAAAAAATAGGTGCTAATCCTCGAAGAACCTTCGGGCGTCCGCAACCACGTCGTACGATGCCTCCAGTTCGGGCACCTCACCCTTGAACTGCGCCGCCCGGCTGTCGAGGATCACCGCCACCCCCCGGTCCGTCTCGCTCCGGATCAACCTCCCGACCGCCTGCAGCAGCTTCCGGGTGGTGGGGGCCTTGACGGCGTAGTCCCATCCCCTTCCGAACTTGACCTCGTAGTAGTGGCGCATCGCCTTCTGCCGGGCCGTGGGCTTGGGGTATGGTATGCCCACGACCACCGCCACCTCCAGGCCCTTCCCGGGGAAGTCGAGTCCCTCGGAGACCCGGCCACCGACGACCGCCAGGAGGCAGTTCCCGTCGCCCGTGGGCTGGCGGAAGGGATCGATCAGTCCCTCCAGCTCCGCTGTGGGCATGCCCCGCTCCTCGTCGTAGATGTGATTGTTCAGTCGACCGGCGATACCGTCGGTTATGAACCGTTGCTTCATGGCGAAGCTGGGGAAGAAGACGACCGTGTTGCGGGCCAGGGCGTTCACCAGCTGGACCGTTCGGTCCTCGATGCGTGCCACCATTCCCGGGTCCCGCTGAAGGTCCTCGTACCGTGTGGTGAGGTCACGACCATAGAGCAGCAATCGGTTCTCCGGGGGGAAGGGCGAAGGAAGGACGAGCTGTTCCGTCGACCCGGGCAACCCGATGGAGGCCCTGTACTCCTCCAGGGGCCGCAACGTGCCCGACATGTGGATGCTCGCGGCCGCGTCCCAGAGGGGTGCGCACGCCTTGGCAGGGTCCATGCAGTAGCCCTCCAGCCACGACTCCCGATCCTCCCGGGGCGTCCCGGGGGCCCGGGCCACCAGCTTGACGTAGTCCTCGGAATCCAATTTCATGTACCCCTCTACGAAGCGGCCCGTGGCATAGACGAAGCTCCGGGCGAGCCGTCCCAGCTTCCGCCGCTGCTCCTTTAGGATCTCCCCGTGGGTGACGGTGTTCTTTGCGATGGTCAGGGCCTTCACGGAGGTCACGCGGAACCGGGACATCAGCTCGGCATTGAACGCGGCGGGGGGGAACAGTCCGTCCTCGTCCACCACGTACTCGTCCGCGATGTCCATGACTATGGTCTCCAGCCCCTCGAGGAAGGTGGACAGGGCCAGGCCCTCGTGGACCTCGGGGGCCCCCATCTCCCCAGCCTCACGACGGGCCCGCCTCAGGGTCTCCTGGGTGAGCTTGATGGACTGGAGGTCCCGGGCGTAATCGGGCATGTTGTGGGCCTCGTCGACCACCACCACCAGGTCCGATTCGTGACATCCCATCCAGTCCAGGAGCATCCTCCGGGTGAAGGGAAAGAAGAAGTAGATGTAGGGGGCGGTGACGACGGTCGCGTGCCGCAGGAGCTCCTTGGCCACCTCGTGGGCGCAGATGCGGCGCTCCTTGCAGTAGCCCATGAGGTCGCTGGCCGTGGGGAGCGTCTTGATCGCCCACTCCACCGTGAGGGGCAGGTCCCACTCAAGGAGGCCGGCGAAGTAGGGACAGGACATCGGGTCCTTGGCCCCGCCCTCACGGGTCCTGGCCTTCCGGTCGGCGCAGAAGCGGGACAGCTCCTCCGAGTTGGCCGAGCCCACCTCCGGGTCGTCATGGGCCATGAAGCACATGTTCGCCCGCCCCTGTATCGCGGTGCCGAACACGGGATGGATCCCGTTGATGGCCCGCAGCTCCAGCATGACCTGCTTCTGCTGGGCGTTGGTGCGGGTCAGATAGAGGACCCGCAGGTCCTCCTCCTGGGCGCCCGCCAGGCAGCCGGCGAGGGCGCAGACGGTCTTCCCCGTCCCGGTGGGGGACTCAACGACAAGATGCCCTCCGCTCCGAACCGTACGCTCAACAGCATCCGCCAGGTCCAACTGGTGTGGCCTGGGCTGGTACGGGAAAAGGTGCTCGGCACCCGGGGTGGCCTCACTCACGCGGTCGACGGAGGGTGCCCTGGGGGTTTAAAGGCTTGCCGGAGGGCAGTGAAAGTGCCGTGTCCTGTCCTACCGGGTGGACCAGATATCCTCTGGGATATCGTCGTAGATGGAGGACAGCTCGTCCTCTTCGGTGTCGAAGGTCTCATGGTCGCTGGTCAGGTCATCGATCTTGCTCTTGCGGAACAGCCAGTAGTGGATCCGCCACTCGCGGCCGTCGTAGAGGGTGGTCTCCTCGCGCTCGGTCATGAGGAGTCCCAGGTCCTCCAGCATGTAGAAGGCGTCCCGGTCCTCGGGCTCGAGGATATTGTCGATGATGGTATCGTTGTAACCGAAGAAGTTCATCACGTGGGTGGCCAGTTGGTTGGCGGCCTCGGGCTGGATGTCCTGTCGGTCGATGCTCTTCATGATGGCGGTCGAGAGCTGGGCGACCGTGAGAACTCTCTTGTCATCGGTCTTGATGGCGATTCCTACCATGCGCACACATCCTAGAGAGAAGACTACACGGTCTCCCCCCGTATTTGGAATAGAGGAATCAGGTCCTATATATTACTTCCGGGGAATAGTTCCGGTCTGTCAACGTAAGGGCGCGCGGAAGGCGCGAATCAGCCAGCGGAACGCCATGACACACCATATCATGGTGCACCAGGTGCGGACGGACCTCATGGCGTGTCATGGAGAGTTCCATGACGGCCGAACCCGGATACGGGCGTCGCGTGACCCCGCCAAGAGGGGGCGGTGCGGCGTCCGAGCCCAGGTCGGAGAAACCATAAATACCCTCCTTCCGCTGGAGGACCGGAGGTCCCGGAATGCTCCTCGGAGTGGACGACACCGACTCCCTCGAGGGCGGCTGCACCACCCACGTGGCAGTGCAGATGGCACTCCGTCTCCGGGAGGAGATGGACCTGGTCCTCCTGGACCACCCACGGCTGGTGAGGTTGAACCCCACGAACCCCTGGAAGACCCGGGGCAACGCCGCGCTGGCCATGCACCTGGGTACGCCAGGGGGCGCGCCCAGGGCGATCGGGGAATGGGA
>JAUVRF010000299.1 GCA_030597775.1 Methanobacteriota archaeon
CCGGAAGAGCGGAGGGCCTCTGCCGCCGCCACGGCCAGGTGCATGACCGGGCCATCCCGGTCCATGGGCACCACCATGGCACCCTCACGGACCGGTCCAGCCTGGGACGACATCGAGACCGCTATGTCGACACGGTCCAGCCCGATGGCAAAGCCCGTGGCGGGCACGTTGTCCAGGCCGAACAGCTGACCCAGCTCGTAGGCGCCGCCTCCGCAGACCTGCTTCTCGGCACCAAGGCCCTGCCAATCCACCTCGAACACGACCCCCATGTAGTAATCGAGGCCCCGAGCTATCCCCAGGTCCACCTCGTACCCTATGCCCTCGTACGCGTCCAGCTGCTCCAGGGCCGCCCTCAGCCGCTCGAGGGCCTCGGCCACCTCTGGGAATCGGGCCAGGGACGCGATGGCCCCCTCCACCACGGCAATGTCCCCCGTGGTGGACACGTAATCCTCGATGATCTCGATGGAGGAGTACTCCACCTTGTCCATGAGCAGGCCTCGCAGACCTTCGACGTCCCCCTTGTCGATGAGGGGGAAGGCCTTCGCAGCCATCTCTGCGGGGACGCCCAGGGAATCGAGCAGGGAGCGGAGGGCGCCGACATGGCCGACCCTCACCTCCAGGTCCTCCATCCCTGCGGCCTCGATGGACCGCACCGCAAGGGCGATGATCTCCGCATCACCCTCCGGCTGGGGGGTGCCGATCAGCTCCGCACCGAACTGGAAGAACTCGCGGTACCGGCCCTTCTGGGGCCGCTCGTACCGAAAGCATGGCCCCATGTAGAAGACCCTTACCGGCTTGGGCGCATGGGTGAGAGAGGTGGAGTACAGGCGCATGACGGCGGCCGTCAGCTCGGGACGGAGCGAGAGCGACCTGCCTCCCTTGTCCGCGAACACGTAGATCTCCTCCACGATGGCCTCGCCCGACTTGGCCACGAAGAGGTCGGTCTGCTCGAAGGTCGGCGTCTGGACCTCACCGTATCCGAACTCCAGGGCGGTCCTCCTCATGGCCCTCTCGATCTCTCGGCGCCTTGCCATCTCAGCGGGCAGGAAGTCGCGTGTGCCCCGGGGTCGTTCCATCATCGGCCCTCCCAAGCGGGTCGGGTTAAATAAACATTTGCGGTTCTGCACCCGACCATTTCGGGGAAACGCTATTCAAATGGGCGTGTCTAGTCTGGACCATGGGAGAGGTAAGCATCGACCGGACGCTCACATGGATCTTCCTCATAGGCATGACGATCTTCCTGGCCACCCTGGTCACGTTGGTTCTGCTGGAGTTCGATGGATATACCATACTCTGGCTCTCCGTGGTCACCGGTAGCATCATCGGGATGACCGGGGGTATGATGATACTCGTGCGGGCGATGGACGGGGAGACGTCCAATGGGACCTCCAATTGAACCAGCCAGGGTCCCTACACCAGGTCCAGGAGCATTTTGTGGACCCGGAGGTCGTCTGTCAGCTCGGGGTGGAAGCTGGCGGCCAAGAGGTTCTTCTGCCGCACCATGACGACCTGGTCGCCCAGACGGGCCATGGGTTTGCAGTCGCCCCAGGTCTCCACGACGGCGGGCGCCCGTATGAACACAGCGTGGAACGGATCGCCCCCCATCCCCTCGATCTCCAGGTCGGACTCGAAGGATTCCCGCTGGCGGCCGAAGGCGTTCCTGTCGACCCGGGCAGAGAGAATACCCAGAAGCTGGGTGTCCGTCCTCTCCACATCGCGATCCCCCTGCTGGCACATCACGATCATACCGGCGCAGGTTCCCAGGACGGGCATGCCCTCCCCGGCCCTGCGCTTGAGGGGCTCGAAGAGCTTGAAGGTCACGAGGAGCTTGGAGATGGTGGTGGATTCGCCGCCAGGCAGGACGAGGCAGTCCACACTCTCCAGGTCGTGGGGTCGCCGGACCCAGATCACTTTCCCATCCTCGCCCTCGTCATCCAAGGCACGACGCAAGGTCTCTATGTGCTCCGATACCGCACCTTGGAGACCTACTACCCCTGCGACCTTCACGTTATCCGAGAGCGCGGATTTCCGAATTAAGGCTTTCTCTGACCCAGCGGAAGCCTATTATCAAGGAAAGGACATCGACCGGCCATGGAGGAGGGCGTACCTCCCGACCCGCCCGGGGACCAGACCATCGCGGGCGAGGCCGAGGGACTGGACCGCCGGGAACTGAAACGGCAGCTCAAGGAGAACGAGCGCCGGTGGACCATGGAAGGTGACTCCGAGGCCCTTTGGGAGGCCGAGCACGAGCTGCTCATCGATCTCCAGAAGGCGGGGGACACGGACACGCTGATGAAACGCGCCCGCAAGACGAAGCGGGCCGTGAGCTCCCGGGGTGAGGCTCGGGAGCTGGCCCAGGCGAGCTTGGGTCTGTGGGTGTTGGAGAGGTTCGACGAGGCCGAGCCCGTTCTCCATGTGGCCGTCCAAAAGCTCCCCCTGAACCGGTACCCGTGGAGCCTGCTCCTCAGGGAGCTGACCTGGGAACGGGATCCGGCGGTAGCGATGGACTACATCAAGGCCAGCCTTGACAAGGTCCCCTGGAGAGGCCACGCCCTCGTCCAGCTGGGGACCCTCTCCATCGACGCAGCCTCCAAGGGTCTTGTGTCCGGGGACCTTGACGTCTGCAGTGACCATCTGGTCTCAGCAAGGAAGTACCTGGAGCAGGTCCCGCCCAGCCCGGACGCGACCGACGAGATGAGGCGAACGGCGGAAAGGCTCCTGACCCTCGTGGACACCCTGGAGAACCGAATGAGGCAGGCAAGCGGCCTGGAGGGCGAGACCACCCGATTGGCCCTTGGAGTGGTTGACAGATCCCGCCAGTACGAGGATGACATGCGTGAGGCGGCCAAGGCCTCGGGGGTGAGCCTCGAGGGCGAACCCGATTCGGACATGAACCTGGAGGAGCTGGAACGTATCGCCTACCAGGAGCTCCCGGATGACGACCGTGAGGAGAGCTACACCGTCCTCGAGGTCACTCCGGCCAAGGGTCTCCTCAGGAAGCGGAAGGATGGCAAGTAGGGGATCACTGCTTCCCAGAGACAGGTGTTGCCACGACCTCGGGGAACCTGTGGTGTAACAACCGCCAAGCGACTATGTAGGACAGGGTGACCCAGCCGGGGTCCTCCATCACCGCCACCACAAAATAGGTCAGGCCCGTCTGGGAACTGTAATCGCGGACCCCCCATACCAGGCCGATGCCCTCTATGAACAGCCATATCGGTATGCTGAGAACGTACAGTCGAACGGCGTTCCGGTCCTTGGTGTAGATCGCAAAGAGCAGGACCGAGATGGAGATGACGCTCACCACGATCATGTAGGTGCCGTTGATGGTGCGACTGACCTCGGCCGACTCCATAAGCCAGTCGATGAGGCTCATTCGTCACCACCTCCCGTGTCCTCGGGCTC
>JAUVRF010000605.1 GCA_030597775.1 Methanobacteriota archaeon
TGCGTGTATGTGTAGTTCCCCTCCCCGAAGATCTCGCCGTACGTGCCGTTATCACCCTCGGTCAGCGTGTTACCGTCACCGTACAATTGCTCTTCCAAGGACCGATCCACCTCGACGTGAGGGTCGGGATAGCCCATGTTCTTCACCTCGAACTCGACGTTGCTGATCGGGATCTCCAGGCCGCTAACCTCGTCCACTGCCAGCAGACCCTCGACGGATGTCAGGATGGCGGTATCGCCCTTGAGGGTGGCACACCGGTCCCGGTCGACCTGGTTGCGTCCATTGATGTTGAGGGGGTCGCTGTCCTCTCCCGGCTTGTACTCCTCTATCGTTATCTTGCCGGTCAGCGAGAGCTCGGTGTGGAGCTGCCAGGACTCGTGGGAGACCATGAACCCGTCCTTCTGGCTGAGGGGACCGTTCATCTGTTCCAGCAGCTGGCCGTTCGCCTCCAGTTTGATGATCGACCAGTTACCCGAGGTCTTGTTCATGTCGTAGATCTCTGCGAGGAACTCGTAGTCGTACAGGAGGATGTCTCCGGACCTCACGGGCGGCACGGTGACCGAGAGGGCATCGATGGGGATGATGTCCTCTCCGTTGTCCCCGTTGTCCGGGTTCCAATCATCATCATCCTGTTGGGCCGTCCAGTAGGGGTACATTATGACGTTGGCCATCAGCAGCACCACAACAATGGCCAGGGCAGCGCTCTTCATGATCCATCCTCCTCCTTTATGGTGTTCTCATCGGTAATTGTGTTTTCGGCGGAAGACACCACCTCTACATGGTCGGCAGGCTCCTCCTCATCCTTTTCATACCTGTTCTTCTCGTAGGCGACCATGACACCCACGATCATCGCGGGAACGAACCCGGGGAGCATGATGAAGAAACCAGCAGCGAAGCTCAGGTCGTCCGGGGAGCCGACCAGTTCGGCCAGCTGTGTGACCCCTAGCATGAAGAACAGGGCTCCCAGTAGCAGGAGGGCCGTTGCGGCGATGGGCAGGACCATCCTCCCCTTCTTCTTGAGGACGATGGCGATGGCGCCACCGATGGCGAATATCATACCCAGCACGTAGACGGGCAGGGCGGCTATTAGCAGGGCGATCCTGACACCATCCTCGGTGGGAATGGTCCAGATGGTGATGGCCTTGGGCTCCGTCGAGTAGGACCGGTACACCTGGGTGTTGGTCATACCGTACGCGTCGACCATGGTGATATTCACCATGCCGAATATCTGGAACTCGCCCCAGTTCTCGCCAACCACCAGATCGGCCTTGTAGGTCCGCCTGTCGCCGACCTCCACGAAGGCGTCGTTCACGTCCTTCGACCACACCTCCTTCTTCAGCGTCTTCCCGTCGACCACCCGGCGGAACTCCAGGTAGACTCGGTCCACGGTGAGGCTGGACACGTTCATCGACTCGATGAGCTCCACCTCGACCTGGCATTGCGTCGACACGCCCACGACCCACCAGGGGATGGTATCCGTCACAGTGGTCACGTTGAGCGTGGCACGGGTGCCCAGGAAGTCGCTAGTGTAGGGGGTTATGGAGTTGGTGACCCTCTGCGACGTCCCCTTGAGGAAGCCCACGGCCTCTTGGAATTCACCGGTGCCCTCTAAGAGCACCTGCTCGCCCTCCA
>JAUVRF010000594.1 GCA_030597775.1 Methanobacteriota archaeon
AACCATCGTCGGCGTACCGGATGACATCGTCAACGTAGAGCACGGGGCAGACACGAAGGAGCGCCATCACGACCGTCGAGGCCCGCTCGGGGCGTCGTAGACACAGGTGGAGCACCCCGACGGCCAGGAGGATGATGCCCGGGATGTACATGAACTCGAGGAACCTGACGGTCAGGGGGATGAAGTCGAACAGCAGGGGATTGAGGATGAACAGGAACGTCACAAGCGCGAAGGCGCAAAGAACCCGGAAGGTGTCCCGCTCGATGGGACCGTAGGCGAGGAACAGGAAGCCTCCGGCCAGGATAAGCAACTTGGCCGGCTGGAAGCCCAGCCCGGCCATCCGAGCGACCGAGGAGAGGTAGAGGGCAAGGACGATCAGGACACCAGCGACGATAGCGAGGACCAAGGTCAGGGTCCCGATGGCCTTCCACCGGGCCGAGAGAAGGTCCAGGATGGAGGCCCCCTCGGGCACGGGAAGGAACCTCTCCACGTAGGCGGTCGCGAACCACTTCAACGCCATCAGGGAGGCCATCAGGACCACCGCGACCACGGCGGGGTGCACGCCGCCCAGCTGGTTCTGGATGTCGGGGAAGCTCCCCGTGTTCTCCAGTGCGTGGTCCCAAAAGAGGACGGTGGACACCGCGAGCAGGACCACCATGACCAGCTGGTTCCTGTCGGGACGGCCCGAGGACAGCACCACCCAGAAGATGAGGGCGATGAGGAAGCTAAGGTGATGGGTCAGCAGCGCCGCTACGAGAAGGAGGAGGGACAGCAGCTCCCTGCGGACGGCCAGCTCGTTGAGGAACAGGAAGGCGATGAAGGTGAGGCCCAGGAGCTCGGGGATGTACCAATGGGTCTGGAAGAACATGAAGTCCAGCAGTCCGAACAGCACGCCGCCCAGGAGGGCAATGGCGAGATTGCTGTACCGGAGCAGGACCAGCACGATGGCCAGGTCCATCAGGAACAGGAACAGGAGGGGCAACCAGGTCATGACCTCGAGGACCTCGACCCCTCCTACGGACGAGAGTGACCCGGCCAGTATGTGAGCCCCGGGCCACGCATTGTAGTCCAGGTGGGGGACCTCGGCGGCCAGGTCGGTCACGGACCAGGTGGAGAGGTCGAGCCACCTGTTGGTGAGATACATGTGGAGGTACGGGTCGTGGCCGTACAGGCCGGCCCTCCCCGCGAGGAAGGGGACCCTCAGGAGGACCGACAGGAGGGGGGTCACCAGGACGAGGAGGATCCTATAGAGCCTTCTCATAGACCCTCACCGTGTCCTCCAGCCATCGCTCTCTGGAGAACGAGGAGCAGATGAGCTCCCGGCCGTTCCCCCCCATCCTCTCGCACTCGGCAGGGTCCCGGGAGAGGCAGAGCATCGCATCCGCCAGGGCGTCCCCGTCGTTTATGTCGTACAGCAGACCGTTGGTCCCGTGGTCGACCAGTTCGTTCATGCCGGAAACATCGCTGGCGATCACGGGTTTGCCCGCGGCCATGCCCTCCAGCAGCGCGTAGGGCATGCCCTCGCTGAAGGGGGGGAGCACCACCATCATCGCCCGTTTGTAATGCTCCACCATCTCATCGTGGTCCACCCAGCCGAGGAAGGACACGCGATGCTCGATGCCAAGCCCAATGGCAAGGGCCTTCATATCATCGAGGGCATCCCCGTCCCCGGCGACCTG
>JAUVRF010000149.1 GCA_030597775.1 Methanobacteriota archaeon
GTCATCCGGGGTGATGAACGTGACGTCCTCCCTGACGAGCGCTCGCTGCGCCACGACGTACCTGGGCGCGTCTATGTGCTCGGTCTTCTCCACGAACTCGTCCACGTCCGAGCTCCGTAGCTTGCCCCACTTGACCTCGACGGAGGCCCTGGGCCTTCCCTTCCTGTCGACCACAACCCCGTCGATCTCTGGATCGAAGGAGTAACTGGCGTAACCGCCCATGTTCCTGGCCAGGAGATGGACGATATAGTCCTCCATGCACCTCTCGTGGATCCTGCGCAGGTTCTCCTTTACCTCCTCGAACTCCGGCAGGCCCCTCTCGAGGCCGTAGAGCGAGTCCATATCGTAGTAGACGGCGAACACCGGTGACGCGAGCCGGTAGGCGGACCTCTTCTGACCGTATATCCCGATCTCCTTGACCAGCCCCATCCCCTTGAGGGTGTTGATGTACGAGGACACGTGGGAGGAGCTGTCCTTCCGGATGACGTCCCGCAGGTATAGGGTCGAGGCTATCTTCGCAGACCTCTTGGTACCGGACCCGATGCAACCCATGATGCCCTGGTAGACCTCCGAGAGGTTCCTGTCCTCGATGTGGAATATCTCGCCTATCAACGCGGGTATCGTGTTCCCCGGTCCCCCCAGGAGGCCGTAGAGGTCCCGAAGGACGCCCTGCCTGCCCATGATGGGGACAGTCCACGGGTCGCTGAGGTAGGGGGCGTGGTCGATGGGTAGATCCTCAGGGTAGACGGCGTACATGTCCTCGGGACCGACCAGCGACACCCTCTTCTCTCGGAAGCGGCCGAGGAGCGGCGACCCCGGTCCCAGGACCCGGTTCATGACGCCCATCGAGGAGCCGGAGAGGAACAGCCTACCGTCGGGATGCACCGACGTGATCCTCTCCAGGACCCCCATGGACATCCTCTGGAACTCGTCTATGATGACGGTCCTCCCGGCCCTCAGCGACCTCATCACCAGGTCGACCACGGCGTCCATTGAATCCAGCCGGCCCACGTCGGCCCCCTCCACCCAGACGGTGCCCTCCAACCCGACGAGGAGGTATACGTCCCAGTCGACGAACCTCCTCAGCATGTATGTCTTCCCGACCTTCCGTCGACCGTATACGAGGGTCCAGCCGGTTCCAATGTCGTCCAGCTCGCTTCGCGAGAACTCCATCTCCATGTACAAGCATATGACCGTAATGATATTTATAAATTGTGATTTCAAAATATCAATTTTGAAATATTGTTTCTGCCGGCCATCCTGCCATTGGTGGACCTCTAGTGAGCAACCGGTTCGTCATGTACACCACAAGCGGTTTTGAATCGTACATTGTGAGGTGCCCCATTGGTCGATCCCAGGCCCCCTTCCCCTGTCCTCGCACGGGAGGTGCGCGGATGCGCGCCGACCGCGCAGCAGCAATTCATGCCCCTGCGACAGCAGCAGGGGTCCGCATGGGGCCCCGGGAACCACCTGCGCCTCGATGCCGAACCACCACATCCCTGTCCGGGGGCGGGAGGCGGCGTGCGCCGGGGCGGCACGGGGGGGGGGGCGACACGAGCGGTCACGAACATGGGATGTGGATGAGCGAAGGTTCATGGACCCATCCGTGAGTCCGTCCCTCGATTCGACCCGGCAACCTTCATCACCTCCCCGACTCATGCCCTCCCCATGACCGGCAAAGCGACCCGCGGCGAATGCACCGTGTGCGGCAAGGTCCTCGGCAAGAGGGCGCTGACCAGGCACCTGCAGGCACACTTCGCCACCGGGGGCAGGGGCCGCGCGGTGACCGTGGTACACCTGCTCGTCGACACCAGGCACGGCTCCGAGTACTGGATGCATCTGATGGCGAGGGGGGACGGGACGCTCAAGGACCTCGACTCGTTCCTGCGGGAGGAGTGGCTCGAGTGCTGCGGCCACATGAGCCAGTTCAAGATCGGCGGGAGGGCCTACACGTCCGACCCGGAGTTCTCTAGGTGGGGCGAGGGGGACCTTGACGTCGCCCTCGCCGACGTGCTCGGGGTGGGCGAGGAGTTCATCCACGAGTACGACTTCGGCTCGACCACCACCCTGCGGCTGCGGGTGATGGGCACCTGGCAGGGGGTCGCGGGGAGGTTACCCGTCACGTTGCTCGCCCGCAACGAGCCGCCGGAGAGGCCCTGCGGGGTCTGCGGCCGCCCCGCCGACGTCGTCTGCGTCGCCTGCTACGAGGGGCCCCACGGGACGGTGCTGTGCGACGCCTGCGCTGAGGGGCACCACTGCGACGAGGACTACAGACTGCCCGTGGTGAACTCGCCGCGGTGCGGCGTTTGCGGGTACACGGGCACCGCGTGGTGAGGTGTCGCGCGACGCGTGTCCCCCCACTGACCCTATCACAGCGCGGCCGGTGCTCGCGTGAGCGCCGGGCGCGCTCACCAAGCCGTTTCACCGACCCCCTCGATGCGGGGATTGCCACGCACCCCACAAATGGCCCTATGCCGTGCAAGTTATCGGCAGGCTCCTACCGGACTTCCTCGAGGAACAGCCTGATGACCTGGTAGGCCCGCTGCATCCGCCGCTGCCTTGCGTCGCCAAGCTCGGTGGCATGGAAATCCGCCACCCACCTCGGTCCAACGGCTCGAGGGCTCGAGAAGAGCTCCTCGATGTGACCGATCGATTCGGCGATGAGCGGTTCCCTGCAATAGGGACGTACGGCACGGGCGACCTCCCTGGGTCCCTCACCGTAGTTGTCGACCACGGAGTAGATGTCATAGGCGTCCTTCTCCTTGTACCGCTCACCAAGGGCGTGTCCCTTCATACCCAAGCAGCCCACGACGTCCGCCATGAGGATCCCTGCACGGGCCTCGCCTCCGCCGGGGAGTTCGCCGTCGATCATCACCTCTGACCTGTGGCCAAGGGCGATCGGCACGTCCCTGAACGGACGGACCTTCAGCCCCTTCTGCAGTTCCCGGTCGCGTTTCCTGCCGATGGACCTCTCGTGTTGCGCCGTGACGAAGTCGACCATTATATCCTTCTTCGACCCATCGACATCAGAGGTGAGGGTCCTAACGAAGCTGAACGGGCGGTCCTCGGACTTGCTCCATCCCCGATCGGTGATGAGCTCCTCGATGGTGGCGTACCCCCGGGGATCGATCCTCTCGGGGTCCACGGCGAGGTCGATGTCGATGGAGCCGATGTGGACGAAGGGGTTGTCGGGCTGCTGGTGGTCACGGAGGAGAAAGTACGGGACCCAACCTCCCACCAGCACGAGGGTGTCCCTGTACGCTCTCAGGGTAATGGCCAGCTCGAGGAGGGCTGACCTGGACGCCTCGACAAGCGCGCGGTCGTAGTCGGTCGATGACCTTGGCATGTCCTCACCCTCCTCAGAACCCCAGTACCCTCTCCCTCAGGAATTCGGCCTGCTCCCGTCCACGACCGGGCTGGTTATACAGGTCCACGTAGAGCTGGACGTTGCTCACGACCCTCATTCCATCCACGACCTGGAGGTCCATGAAGACCCCCTCGTCGTAGGGTTCCAGCAGTACCAGGTTGCCCCCGCTGTCCACCGGCTGGAGGTCGAGGTCCCTCCCCCAGGCACCGTCCTCCTCGGCTATGTACACCCATACGTCGTTGAACCTCACGTGGGGGGCAACCTTCGATGCTCCGGCCAGGAGTGTGAAGGCGTACTCGGTGCTGGTCCCGAGAGCTGCATCCGCGATCGACCTCATCAGGGATCCCGGTGTCCGCTCGAGGGAGAAGTAGACCCTCCGGCGGTTCCGGTCCATGCTCCAGGCCTCGGCCCAGGCGTCCAGGAGATCTCCTGGTCTCGTGAGGACGACCCGCTTCCTCTCGTCCCTCTCGACGAGGCCCTTGTCCTGAAGGAGGCTGACGACCCAGTGCACGCCACCAGGGGTCATATCGCATCCATCTGCCAGGTCCGAGATCCGGGCGGGCTCGTCCTTGTGGACGAGCAGACGGCGCACGACCCGGGTGGCCTGGGGGGCGAATAGCTGTTTGGCCCCCCGGCGCTCCCGCGGCCAGGACTCTGGGGAGACGCGGTCGATGAGGACGGACCCGAACCTCAGGTGGATGTTGCCCACCAGGTCGATGTAGCCGCCACCCTCTCTCCTGCATATCTGCCTGGTGCGTTCGCTCACGAATGTCGATGCGAACACGGGGTAGCCCCGGGGGAAGTCCTTCATGCATTCCCTCAGATCGGTGATGGCCATCTTGGCAAAGCGAGGTTCGCCCTTCGATTTCACCCCTATGAGGAGGGTTCTCGTGATCCTGCCCATCTTCACCGTGACGACAAGGTCTGGTCGATGTTCCATATCGACGTTGGGATACTGCTCTACGTCCAGTACCTTGAGGCCATCGATCAACCCCGGAAGCTGGTCGTTCAGGTAGTTGATTATCTCCGTCTCGGTCCTTAACTGTTTTTCAATGAATGGCATATTTTTAGCAAATGCTAAATTAGTCTGGTACTATTAAAAGTTGTTGGGATGATAATCCAAGGTACGAATTGTGGACCCGAATATCATTTATTGGTTTCTCCATGTTGTGCTTTGCGATAACAATGAAGCTTTCCCAGGAGAAATGATAACGCTGGCTCACTTGTCCCGCACCCAGCAACCCATGCTATCGAGCACCCCACGATCGATCCCAGGCCCCCTTTCCCCTATCCCAGCAAGGTCGGTGCGCGCGTGCGCGCCGACCGCGCAGCAGCAATTCATGCCCCTGCGGCAGCAGCGATGGCCTTCGGCCTTCCCGGGAACCACCCGCGCCCCCCTAGCCAAACCACCACATCCCAGACCCCCTTCCCCCATCCTGGCAACGAGGCCGCGCGGGTGTGCGACCGAGGCGCAGCAGCAATTCATGCCCCTGCGGCAGCAGCGATGGCCTTCGGCGTTCTCTGGAACCACCTGCGCCTCGAAGCCTTGCACCACATCCAAGGCCCCCTCCCCTGTCCTGGCAAGGTCGGTGCGCGCGTGCGTGCCGACCGCGCAGCAGCAATTCATGCCCCTGCGGCCGCGGCAGGCATCCGCATGGGGCCCCGGGAACCACCTGCGCCTCGAAGCCTTGCACCACATCCCTGTCCGGGGGCGGGACGCGACGTGCGCCGGGGCGGCACGGGGGGGCGTGTCGTAATTGTCCTGCACCCCACAACCCGTGTTGTCATCGACTGGACCAATGATCCTATGCGCTATAACATAGGCTATGCTGCAATCGGCATATATTGTTCGTCTCTATGATTATTTGCATCGAACTCTGCATCGTGATCGGTTCATTCCACCGGGAAATACCTCGCCCAGCGCCGCGTTCCCTCCCTCCTCAGTTCGCCCTTGTCGACCAGGGCATCGAGGAGCCGGAGGGAGCGATAACGGCTCACCCCCAGGAGTTCCCTCACGTCGCTGTTCGTGATGGAACCCATCGACCTGGCGGCCTCCGTGATTAGCGATTGGGACCGAA
>JAUVRF010000030.1 GCA_030597775.1 Methanobacteriota archaeon
AACCCCCGGTCCACGAGAGCGCTCCCGGAGAGCCCATCAAGGACCACGTCTCGGCCGACGACGTGGCCGATGTGCTCAAGGGCGAGGACTTCCCCATAATCGAGTTCGCCGGACCCCGGGGCATGCCCAAGGCCAAGGAGGACGAGGAGGTCCTGGATGTGAAGCCCCTCGAGGTCGTGCCCCTGGAGGAGAAGGGGGCACCGCCCAAGGTCAGGAAGGTCCTGAGGGATGAGGTCAAGGAGGCGAAGCCGTCCGACGCACCTGACCGGGACCCCGAGTCCATCGTCCAAGAGATCATGGAAGAGCTGGAGTTCCCCGATGAGGGGGACCTGGACGAGGGTGAGGGGCCCGAGGTCGGGGAGGATGGGGGTGAGGAGCCCGACCTGGACGCGGACGACGGGGAGCTGGACGGGGAGGCCAAGATGGGACCCCCGCCAGTGGTCGTCAAGAAGGAGGCGGTGAGGAAGCGCCGCCCCAAGTCGAAGGAGCAGTGGCGGCGCCCGTCACCTGCGCTGCACCAGGGTTATCACGTCACCTTCCTGCAGTATGTGGTCCAGACCCACGCTCTGTCCCGGGAACTTGGCGCTCTCCCCCCAAACGTTGGCGAACCGGAACTTCCGCTTGATGTCCCTGTGGATGGTGTCACACACGTCCCTCACGGTGGCGCCACATCTGATGATGAGGGGCTCCTCGTAATCGGTCTCCCCGCCCCTGGGACGCATGTATATGCGCATCAGGTCCAGGTTCTCGAATATCGTGTTCTTCAGCAGCTCCAGGTTGGTGTCCTTGTCAGCCGAGATCGGCACCACGGGGAAGCCCATGGTCTTCAGATCATCGACTATCGGATGCCAGGTCGCCTCTGGCACGGCGTCGATCTTGTTCACAGCGGCCATCGCCATCACGTAGCGCCGGTTGCCCAGCAGGTAGTCCACAAGCTGGTCCTCGTCCACGTCCTGGCGGAGCACCACGTCGGCGTTCACCAGGCCGTACGCCCGGACCATCGCGGTGACCAGCTCGTCGTCCAGAATGGTCAGCTTGACGGTGCTGCGCACGTTGATGCCACCCCGATTGCGGGGGGTGATGACGATATCGGCCTCCCGCTCGTTGAGGCGCAGGCCAGCGATGTTGAGCTCACGGATGAGGACGTACGCCTCTGGTCGGTAGACATCGACCAGCAGCAGGATCATGTCGGCGGTCCTTACCACGGCCAGGACCTCACGGCCCCGCCCCTTGCCCTTGGAGGCGCCCGCGATCAGGCCTGGCAGGTCGAGCATCTGGATGTTGGCTCCCCTGTGCTTGAGGGTGCCCGGTACCACTGTCGTGGGTGTGAAGTCGAAGTGGCCGATCTCCGAATCGGCCTGGGTGAGCTTGTTGAGGAGGGTCGACTTGCCGGAGCTGGGAAGGCCAACTATCGCAACGGTGGCATTGCCCGACTTGCGGATGGCGTATCCCTTGCCTCCACCCTTCGAGGCGGCCCGGGCCTCCGACTCCACCTTGAGGCGCGCCAGCTTCGCCTTGAGCTTGCCGATGTGGTGCTGGGTCGCCTTGTTGTACTTGGTGGAGGAGATCTCCTCCTCGATCTCCGCTATCTGCTCATCGATGGTCACCATGCTTGACCTCGCCTCTTCTATCGCTAGCCAGGATGGTGGATGGCGGGGGTCCCATTTAAGGGCTTTGGGGACGTGCCGGGCTCACAAATGGTGGGCGATGTTCAGCAACCATGGGGCCATGATCGCGCTGTAGGTCACGGAGGCCAACAGGCTGTTGCTCCTTTGGTAGATGATGGTGGAGCCCAGGCCGATGACGGTGACCATCAGGAAGTAGGCCGTTTCGAAGTCCACGTCGAAGTGCTCGCGACCGACGTTCCACATCATCACCAGGATCAGCAGGGCGTACAGGCCGTACATTATGCCGAAGAAGGTCAAGTGGTAGGGCAGCCGGTGGCGGAGGAAGAACCTTGACAGCAGGCTCTTGATCTTCATGTGCAGCAACTTGCGCATCCACAGCTCGTGACCCATGAAGAAACCGAAGCTGATGAGGGCCACGACCAAGAACTCGTAGCCCTTCGGGTAGTTGGGACCGAAGAGCAGGACCTGGCCGAGGAAGAAGTTGATGATGATGACGATGAGGGCTATCATTCCCGAGAGGATGCCACGGAGGTTGCCACACGTCTCGACCGTCAGTTCGTCGTCCCGCGGCATCCAGAATGACCAGATGTACCAGACGAGCATGCCGAACCCTATCATCAGGGCCGAGGCCCACATGAGGGTGTAGTAGAACCTGGCCGCGGGCAATATGTCCATGAAGGGGTTGTCTGTCAGTACGCTGTACAGTCGCCCCACGATGGATGCTATCGCCACGTAGGCGACGATGTCGATGATGGTCGCCACTCCCATGAATATTGGCTTTATCTGCTTGGAGAACTGCGGGATGTACGACCGGGAGGTCTTCTTCATCACAAGGACCTCGTAGACCATCATGAAGGCGAAGACCATCACCGCGACGCTGGAGGCGTGGACCAGCCTGTTTACCGACTCCACCTCCTCGTAGTTGCAGGCGTAGTCCACCCTCGGGGTGACCTCCAGTCTCCTGTAGAGGTAGTCGATCGTGAACTCGAGGACCCGCTTGTCCTCCGACAGGTCATGGCCGAGGTCGGCCATCTGGAACAGCTCGGCCTTCTCCACCATCGGACCGAACTGGCTGTCCGGGATCTTCTTGTCCTGACCGCCGTAGATGATGTAGACCTTGTTGGGGTCCCAGTTCGGCGCATCCATGTGGGCCACGATGGACCTGTTGTCCCTCTCCTCCATCTTGGTCCAGACCACGTCGCCGATGCGCCGGTCGATGAACGGCTCGATCTCGCCCCAGTTATCGTTGTCCAGGGGGGCCATGTCGCTGGGCGGCGCCCATGCGACCACGGCCGCCAGGGTGATATTCCTCTCAAGGAGGATATTGTTGGCCATCAGGCACGCGGCGCCACCGAAGCCATCGCCCACCACGGCGATGCGTTCGGGGTCCACCTTGTTGACGTCCTGGGCCAGGAAATAGTAGGCGGCGATGATGTCGTAGGCCTCTCCTTCGTAGTAATCGTTGAACGTTGTGTAGCCACGACTACGTCCGTGGTCCCGCAGGTCAAGGGCCAAGACCACGAATCCCTCCCTGGCGAGCTCGAAGGATAAACGGTTGTTCTGTTCCTTGTGACCGCCCAGGTCGTGGGTGATTATCACCGCGGGCGCACCCGTCTCCGGGGCATCGTTGGGGGTGAGGAGCAGGCCGCTCAATTGCTCGCCCTGGTCGTTCTCCAGCTCGACCCACTCGAACTGGAAGTCATTGTCGATGACTGAGACCTTGATGGACATGATCAGGCAGACCACCAGGATGGCCATGGCTAAGAACAGGATCTTACCCAGATTCCTGAACCTTCTCTCCCTTCTGGAATAAACAGGGACGTAGTCAGCCACAGCCCAGCCTCCCGAGTCTGTTTATTGAGCTCCCAGGAGGTTATTAAGCATTCCCTTCTGATTATAGAAAACGATAGGTTGGGAATGGGGGGTCCAGTGCTTCAGTACGCGTGCTCTTCCCAGTACCTCATCAGCTCCCAGTCGTCAACCTCCTGGGTCTTGGCCGGTTTGCGCACGCTGAGTCCCCACTCCCTCTCGAAGAGCCGGAGCACCTTCCGCTCCCGGTCGCCGCCTATGAACTCGGTGAGGGTGAGGGTGTTGCCCTTCTTGGTCCCCTTGAAGGCGCCCGCCATCTCGGCACCCACGAAGATGACGAAGCAGGAACCTATGCGGAACTTCCGTCGGATCTCCTGGGACAGCAGCTGGGCCAGCTGGTCGAAGGGGCTGAGAACGAAGCTGTACTTGAAGCTCATCTTCGGCAGAACATCCAGGTCCCGCTTGATGATCCAATAGAGACTGTCGTCCTCATCCATGAAGAAGCCCTTGGCCACCTTGTCCTCGGCCTCCAGTCGCCCCAGGGTCTCCTTTATCTCGTCGATCTTGAACTCGTGCTTGGACATCATCGCCAGGCCCTCGGCGGACACCATCCCCACGTTGGAGATCATCCGCTCAAGGACGACGCGGCGAGCCGCCTTCTGGGAGAGCTTGGGCACGGGGGTGAGGACGTAGAGGTTGGTGGAGTCCCTGATTATGTACAATCCCTCGTAGAGGGCGTTGAAGGCCGCCTCGAAGCGGTCACGACCGATCTCCGACGACTCCATCAGCTCCCTGCGGGTCATGCCCTGGTGCTGGTCCATCATCTTGACGATGTATGCCATGTCATCCGTGACGGGACGTGACTTGGCCACCTTGTAGATCAGCATGTCCCTCCGGGTGGCGTACATGAGGTGGGCCGGTATCATGAGGCCCGCCACCAGGTCACCGGCCTTCACGTGGCGCTTGAGCTTGCGGAACGCCTTCACGCGCAGCGAGGCCTCGAAGTCCGACCGGAGGCCGCCCATGGACTTGGCCGCCTCCATCACGTCCTTGAACTTGAGGGAGGGTGCGATGTGCTGTTTGTGGAACAGGTAGGCGTACACGTTCTCCCTGGGGAAGCTGCGGGGTACCATGTCCCCCTTGGCCAGGAAGCCCTGCACCAGGTGGTAGCCCTTCTTGATGAAGCGGTTGCGGAGGCGGACCGGCAGATCGTTCACGGGACGGCCGAAGGCGGCGCGGATGCGGATCACCTCCAGGCCGAACTGCCTGTAGAAGGCCATCTGCCGGTCCAGCTCGTCCAGGAGCTCCTCCAGCAGCGAAAGGTCATCCAGCTGGATCTCCCTTATGTCGACCACGCCCGACATGCGCCATTTCTCCACCATCCCGCAGAGCTTGCCGTTTCGCACGACGGGGAATATCCAGCCCTCGCCGTACTTGGTGGTGAGCTCGGCCCACATGTGCTGTATGTAAGGGTCGTACAGGGACAGCACCCGGAGCGGGTCGCTGATCCGGACCTTGGCCTCCATGCGCATGAGGCGCTCGGCATCGTCCCGATGGACGTACATGTCCACCGAGGTCTCACCCACCACCAGCACCCGCTCGATGACCCCCGCCTCCTGCAGCTCGTTGACGATGTTCAGGACCTCGTTGAATGGGAAATCGGTGAATGACCTGACGGCGGTGAAGGTGAGGGGGCCAGTACCGAGGATGTAACGCTCGATTATCTTCGTCTTGGCATCCTTGATCGGCTTCTTCAGCTCGAAGGGGAGGTAGAGGTTCCGGGATGACCAGGCCTTCTTCTCCACGAACTTGCGGAGGATGTACACGTTCCGGTCCAGCTTGTCTATGGAGGGTTGGACCTCCTCCCGCTTGAGGCCAATGGCCTTGGCGGCACCCGCGGCGGAGATGCCCGTCGACGAGGATATCTGGTCGAACACCTCCAGGTCCAGCTTGTCCAGGTCCTCGATCCGGTAGGCGGAGGCCAGCAGCTGGGCCAACTCCTTGGTGGTGAAGAACACGTGCCCTCTTACGAACCGGCCGTGGAGCACCTCACCCCGATCCTGCAGATCCCACCAGTCCTCAAGTCGGAAGTCCTCGACCCTGTTGAAGATGTCGAAGGGGAGGCCCGCGGCCAGGAATATCTCGAAGAAGTCCTCGATCCGCTCGTAGCCGCGGAAGAACTTCTCGAGGGCGAACTGGCGCGCCACGTTCTCCCTGACCACGCGACGGCCCTTCGCCAGGCCCTCGAAGGCGTTCTTGTCGACCCAGAGCATGTACTGGGGGGTCTCGCCGCCGACGAAGGAGCCCACCGCGACCTGTCCCGCGTCCTCCTGATCACGCAGGGTGCTCCGGAGGAGGTCGATGTCCAGGTCCAGGTCGTACGCGATGCGCGACAGTGGGGCCGGCGGATGGTACTCCAGGTAGGGATGGACGTAGGCCGAGGCCGCCGCCTCCAGGGACATGTCCGAGGGAGTCCGCACCTCCCATGCCTCCTCCTCGGGGCTGGCGCCATACTCGCAGGATGCCCCCTCGGCGAGGATCTCGGGTTCCGAGGTTGGCACCTCCTCCGCCAGCTCCTCCTCCTCCGAAATGGAGGTGGCGGGCGTCTCCGCGAACTCCTCCAGCATCAGCTCGGAAGCCTCATGGGCCCCGTCGCTCTTGATGAGGGTCGGCACGGTGACCAGCCTGATCGCGTTGCGAAGATGCAGGTCGAGCAGAGCGTCCCGGACCTCATCCCCGATCGGGTGCCCGCGCCGCTTGAAGGCCTTCCCGGCCGCCGTCGTGATCTCCGCCGTGGTCACGTTCTCCTCGACGAGGGACAGCAACCTTCGGTCGGTCTCGTTCAGCTCATCCTCAGTGGGAGGCGGGTACAGGGCCAAGAACATGTCCTCGTGTTCGCCGAAGGCCCATACGAGCCTGTGACACCAGAACGAATGTGCCTCGTTCTCCTGGACAAGCTCGTTGAGCCAGCATTCCGCCGTGAAGGGCTCGACCTCGGTGAAGTCCATGATGGAGCGTTCGCCATCGGCAGTGAGGGGAAGGGGTCCGAACCTCTCAAGTAGCTCCTTGAGGGCGGACTTGGAGTTGAAGACGAGCATGCCCCGCTTGCCCGTGTAGAACTCCTCCACCTCCTCCCTCTTGTATCGCGGGGTGGATATGTCGACCTCCGGCATGACCTTGGCCAGCACGTCACGGTGGAGCTCCCGCAGGAGCACGGACCTGTCCTCTATGAGCAGCAGGTCGGACATGCCCATCAGGAGCAGTTTGAAGGCGAAGGGAGATGGACGGTCGGAGTACGGTCGCACCGTGACCTTGCGCTTGCCCTTCTTGATCTCCGCCACGATCACCTCCGCCGTCGAGAGGTCCATCGCCTGGTGCAGTGACTCCTCGAAGGTCTCCTTGGTGACGGGGCACTCCTCGTCCTCGGCCAGGTCGTCGTACAGCCGGGCCGCCTGCTGGTGCTGCCTGGCGATCGGCACCTCCCGGCCCCGGTAGTTGCGAAGCACCAGGAAGGCCCTGGTCGAGCAATGGCGGAACCGCTGGTGGAAGAGTTCGCTGCCCGGAAGCACCTCCCGGAGGTCCTTCTCCAGCGGGCCCGCCTTGAGGGCGTCCGCCACCTCCTGGGGGTCCACCTCCTGGTCCAGTAACAGTGCGAACGCGTCGTCGTCCAGCAGGGTCCTCACGCGAAGACCGGGGTTCTTACGGCCTATCCGGACCGCGCAGACCCGTGCCAGGACCTCGTTCACGGACCGGCCCAGGGTGGTGTGGACCAGGATGTTGGGGTCCCCCCGCACGTCGGTGTAGCCTTCCACGAGCAGCCTGGTGCTGGACGGGACCATGCCCGCCGTGGTCGACTGGGCCCGGTACTGGCGCATCAGGTTGAGGGCCAGATTGCGGTTCAGGTGGTACTCGTCGTCCAGCCAGTCCACGACATCGGACTGGACGTCCTTCCCCATCCGCTTGCCCAGTTCGTCCCGGAGCCTCGAGACGGCCTGGGCCAGCTCCCGGCTTCGGCTCATGGCCTCCCCTGCCCAAGAGGGGATGGTGGGCTTGCGCCCGTGGGCGTCCCGGACGAACACCTTCGTGCCCTTGGTCTGGATGAACTCGTAGGTCTTGCCTCCCAGGACGAAGACCTCCTTGGGCCGGACCCTCTCTATGAAGCGCTCTGAGAGGTTGCCCAGGGGGACCCCCTTCTCGGAGAATACGCGCCATGTCGTCTCCTCCGGGATGGTCCCCACATTTGTGAAGTATATGAGTCGCGCACCCTGCTTGGAACCGAAGCGGCCGTTCTCCCAGTCTATCCAGAGCTTGGCGTACACCGACCTGTGCTTGAGCCTTGCGACCTCTCCCAGGGATTCGAGGACACGATCGAAGTCGTCCCTTTCCAGGTCCTTGTAGGGGTGGGCGGAGCATATCAGGTCGTAAGCGCCGTCGATGGACCAGGGCTCCACTATCGCAAGCCCCACCAGGAACTGGGACAGCACGTCCAGGCTGTGCATCGGGATGCGCACCAGGTCGATCTCGCCCCTCAGGGCGGAATGCACCAGGACCGTGCACTCCTCCAGCTCCATCGGGTCCAGTGCCACGACGCGACCCTTGGTCACCCGGTAGAGGCTGTGGCCCGAGCGGCCGATGCGCTGAAGCAGTTTCGATATGGACTTGGGTGAACCGATCTGCACGACCATGTCGATGGAGCCGATGTCGATCCCCAGCTCCAGCGAGGTGGACGACACGATGGCCTGGAGCTGGCCCCGCTTGAGGGACCGTTCAACATCCAGTCGTTTCTCCTTGCTCATGGACCCGTGGTGGGCCGCCACGTGCTGGATGCCCAGCTCCTTGAGCTTTATCACGAGGGACTCTGTCGCCGCCCGTGTGTTCGTGAAGATGAGCGTGGTCTGGTGTTCCTTGACCAGGTCCACCAGCATCTTGTGCATCGCCACCTCGGCATCCTTGTACGTCGTCTTCTCCAGGTCCTCCACGGGGATGAGCACCTCGAGGTCGATCTCCTTCTCGGGGGTGACCTGTACGATGTTGACGTCCCTCATCTCCCCGTTCTCGTAGCCTGACAGGAATCCGGCTATCTCCTCTATCGGCGCCTGTGTGGCCGAGAGGCCCACCCTGGTGAGGGGCTCGCCCACCCGGGCCTGCAGGTGCTCCATCGCCAGGGACAGGAGCACGCCCCTCTTGGAGGAGCACAGGTCGTGGATCTCGTCGATGATCACCCATTCAACTCCGTCGAACTTCTCGGAGAAGCGACGGGTGGACAGGACCAGGGAGAGGGACTCGGGGGTGGTGATGAAGATGTGGGGCGGACGCTTGACCATGCGCTGCCGTTCCGCGGTGCTCGTGTCCCCGCTGCGCACGGCCACCCGGATGTCGGGGATGGTGAGGCCCTCCTTGCGGGCGATCTCCCGGATCTCCTCCAGGGGGATCTCCAGGTTCTTGTGGATGTCATTTGCCAGGGCCTTCAGGGGGGACACGTAGACGCAGTATATCCGATCCTCCAGCTCTCCCCGCTGGTGCAGGCGGAAGAGGTGGTTGATCACGGAGAGGAACGCGGTGATGGTCTTGCCCGAGCCAGTGGGCGACGAGATCAGGGTGGTCTTGCGCTCGTCGATGAGGGGGATGGCGGCGGCCTGGGGTGCGGTCAAGCTATCGAAGCGGGAGCGGAACCATCGCTCCACCACTGGGTCCATCCGCTCCATGACCTCGTCCAGTGATGACCTATCCTTGATGACCCTGACCGTTCACGACCCTCCCTTGGGTCTTTCCACGTTCAAAGATAACGTTGGGAGGGATCCTGCAAGCTGCTCCGGGTGGAATTCGACAAGGCCCCCCGGGCCGGCGTACCTGTCATTACTCCTTTGCACTAATCCGACCGCCCCGTTAATCCGTTCTGGATACCCCTCGCGGTATTATAATCTTTGGCATGAATGGGGGGCTCTAGGCCCGCTTCCGTCGCCTCACGATGGTGTAGGCGATGAGGGTGCACACGGCTGGAAACACGATGTCATCGAACTCTGGGATCGGGAGTAGGCCTGGGGGCCATTCGTCATTCCGGGTCTCCTCGCCCGGATCCTGCACGACGTGGGGCGAGCCAGCGTCCGAGCCGCCGTCCCAGCCCAACATCATGACGAGGGCGATCTCAACGTTCCCCAGGTTCGCGGTGTCGAGGGCGACCTCCACCTCGTGGACCCCCGCGGCCGCCTTCACCGGGTCCACCATACGAACCCAGGGCGCAGCCACGGCACCGGTGTACTTCCAGAGCGTCGCGGTGCGGACCTCGCCGTCCACGCCCCGCACGTCGATGACATGTGTGGCCTGGATGCCGAGGAAGTTCCTGGAGGGCGTTGCGCCCTCGATGTTTATGAAGAACTGGGCCGCGTCGTACCCGAAGAGCTCGGGGGGTTCGGTCGGGCCGGGCCCTCCACCGCCTCCGCCTCCCCCGCCGGAGGGACGCTGGAGATTGTCCAGGGGGGTGGGGGTGCCCGTAAGCACCTTGCTGGTGGGGTCGATCTCGGCGTAGAACAGCGCCCGGTCGGAGCCGGGCTCCGGATCGATGAAGGAAGCGTAATGGTAAAGGTCCAGGCTGGCCCGGGGTCCGTCCCCCAGGGGGTCCTGGTGCAGTGTGATGTTGCCACCGTTGTCCTCGAAGACGGAGTTCCAGTCCTCGAACAGGCCGTCGATAGTTATCGGTAGCTGGTAGTCGTCTATGTACGAGGCCCTGCCCTCTATCGGGATCACCGTGGCAGGCAGGTCCTCGGCCTCCACGGACCAGGGGTCCGCCACGTGGAGCATGACCGCCCGTCCAGGATTGGCGGAACCGCCGACCGTTGCGACGAGGAAGAG
>JAUVRF010000272.1 GCA_030597775.1 Methanobacteriota archaeon
ACCGGGAGTACGGCACCCTGACGTGGCAAGAGGACGGGAAGACCAGGACCATGAACGGAGAGATCGTTGCATCCCAGATCCAGCCCGATCACATTCCGATCCGGTTCCAGAACTTCACCAATACCAGCATAACGGTCGTTGTAGACCTCCTGGCGCCCACAACGGAACTGTCGGTCTGGCCGGCCCTGTGGGAGGACTTGGACGTCCTCGAGGGTCATTTCATCAGGCTCAGGAACGAGAGCGAGACCTGGGAGGGCTTCCTGCGGTCCGTGGACGGCCCCCGGGGGAACGTCACCATCTACTACGAGGGCGAGGAGACCGTCATCCCGGGGGCCCAGGTCCAGAGGCTCTACAGACGGGCCTACGTGAGCCTGGAGATGACCGATGTCTTCATCTACACTACCCTCCTTAAGGACGTCTACGTCAGCGTGCTTTCCGCCAAACCCCTGGAGGATGGGACGTTCGTCGCCACCGTCATGGTGATCGAGGTCCCGGCGATGGTCTTCCTATGGACCGGCATGTTCCTCATGTCGGGCGGCGTGCTCCTCAGGCCCATGGAGACCTGGGGGACCGGTAAGCAGAAGGGACCAACCGACGGGGAAGGGACCGCCACCGAGGACGACACAGAGGATGACACAGAGGAGGACACAGAGGATGGCGCAGAGGATGGCACCGATGATGGTGAGGCGGGAGCGGAAGCCGAAGATTTAATCACGGATGAAGACGAGGAGGAGCCCTGATGAAGGCGAGAGGAACGATAGCCAGGACCACTTTGGTGGCCGTGCTGGCACTGTTGATCATATGCACCGTGGCCGCCGATGCCCTTGGCCAGGGACAGCACGGGGGCGCCATGCCCAACTCGGGGAACGACATACTCGTGGTGGAAGGGGACGCGGAGAATCCCAGCAACATCGACGCCGGTTACGGGTTCGTGCTGGTGAGGGAGGAGATCTCGTTCGAGATGACCGACCCGGAACAGGTCACCGACTACGGCATCGTCTACATCCCTCCCGACTTCGCGATGGACAACGGATACCCACGGATGTCCCACTACAAGTGGGACTACGACGTGGCCAACTACACGGTCCAGCTTACCAACTCCACCAGCGGGTACGTGGGCAACTTCACCAACGTGACCGGGGACACCTTCACGCTGACGCCGGAGGACCTCAACCCGGACGAACCGGGAGAGCCAGACCCAAGGGTCAATTCCACGTACGACTGGAACGTCCTGGTGGTCGACACGAGGGGTCACCCCATCATGAACTTCACCGGGGGCGAGGTGACGACCAGCGCCACCGAGCCCACCGTGATCGATCTGGCTCCACTGGAACTGCCCGATCTAGGCCCGAGTACCATCGAGGCATCCATCGAGGATCTGGTCCTGATGACCTACAACCTCGACCTTGAACCCTACACCAACCTGACGGATGGCTTCTACAAGATGCGCATCCGTGGCATGACCTTCGAGTACGGGATGGCCATCAGCATAATCGTGCAGTACCGGGGAGAGATCGAGGGCGACAAGACCAAGTTCGACAAGCTGATCTTCTTGCAGCGCCCCGTGGTGATGGACATCTACCTCACCAAGGGGATGGATCTGGTAGTGTACGACGGCGCAGAAGGTCTGGGCCCGCCACTTTCACCGACCCACGAGTCCACCGGGGCCGGCGACCCGACCACCTTCGAGACCATCACCACCTTCAGCGTCAAGATAATGGAGGAGGGCACCGACAGTACCGATTGGGGCCTCTACATGAGGTATGCCGCACTCTTCGGCGTGGTGCTCCTCCTGCTGTTCCTCGTGCTTTGGAGCGGTCCTCGTGGCAAGGGCAAGGATGAGGACCTGGACGGGGAGGACGACGAGGACGACGAGGCCGACGAGGACGTGGTGGCCAAGGAGGACGAGGGGGCCAAGGAGGCCAAGGAAGAGGTCCTCCCGGTGGTCCCGGAGAAACCTCCCAAGAGGAAGAGACCTCCGAAGGAGAGGTCCGTCTCCAAGCGCATCGAGGAGCTGGAGGAGAGGAAGGCCAACCTGGTCAAGGAGCTCAAGGGCCTGGACGCCCGCCACGACGATGGCAAGATCTCCGACAAGGACTGGAAGGCCACCCGGGCCGCCCTCAAGACCAGGACCGTAGAGGTCATGATGGAGCTCGCAGAGCTTCGGAAGCAAGAGGATGGAGACGGGGAGTAGACCGCGGCCTCACTCTCGCCAGTCCCATCCCACCGTTCGTATGCCCAGCTTGGGTGCCAGGGGGATGCGCCTCTTGTGCTTGGTCGCGATGACGACCCCGCGGACCCGGGCCACCTCGTCGACGGGCAGATCGGTGCGCTCGGCGATCTCATCGTTGTTCATCCCGAGCTCGATGCCCAGCAGGATGCGGTCCAGGGCCTCGTACCTGATCCCCATGTCGTCCTCGTCCGTCTGGCCGGGCAGGAGGTTGGCCGAGGGTGGCTTGTCGATGAACACCTGGGGCAGTTCTATGTCCGCCGCGAGGCCACGCACCTGGGTCTTGTAGATGTCGCCCAGGGGCTGGTAGGCCACTCCGCCGTCGCCGTGCGTGGTGAAGTATCCCATCAGGACCTCGGACTTGTTGCCAGTGCCCATCACCAGGTAGCCGCGTAGTTGGCCGTGGTAGTAGAGGATGGTCATCCTGGCCCGCGCCTTGGCGTTGGCGAAGGCCTTGTCCTCCACATCGCCCCCCAGCTGCTGCCGGAACGCCTCCATGACGGGGTCCAGGGCGACGGTCATGTGCTCCATGCCCAGGTCCTCGGCGAGCATGCGGGCGTCATCCATCTCCTGGGGGGGCGTGGCCGCCTCGGGCATCATGATGCAAAGAACCCGTTCGGGTCCGGTCGCCCGGGCCGACATGGCCGCCACCACGGCCGAGTCGAGGCCTCCGGACAGTCCGAGGACCACGCCCTTGGCGCCGGCGTCCCTCACCTTGTCCCGGATGAAGGTCTCGATGACCGTGGCGAACTCGCTGCGATACTTCGGGGACAGTCCCATTCCAATCACAATGGTTATCTATCGTTTCCCATATCTAGCTTACCATGCGCGTAGCAATGGGTCAGTACCAGGCCAGGCGCGGCAACGTGGCCGCCAACCTGGAACGGATGGACCAGGTCATCACCTCGGCCGGTGCCGACCTGGTGGTCTTCCCCGAGCTCTTCCTGACCGGTTACATGGCCCGGGACGAGCACATACGGCTGGGCGAGACCCTGGACGGGGACATCGTCCAGCAGGTGGCGGGTGCGGCCAAGGCCTCGGGCTCCACGGTGGTCTTCGGCATGCCGGAACGGGATCCGGTGAGGAGGGGGATCACCTACAACTCCTCGGTCGTGGTCCGGCCCGACGGCACGGTGGACTCGTACCGGAAGTGGTCACTGCCCAACTTCGGTCCCTTCGAGGAGAGGATGTACTTCGGTCACGGGAACCGCCTTCCCGTCTTCGACACACCAGTGGGTCGCCTGGGGCTACTGATCTGCTACGACATCTTCTTCCCCGAGATCTGCAAGGCGTACGCCATCCAGGGAGCTGACATCCTCGTGTGCATCTCCGCATCCCCCACCACCTCACGGGACTACTTCGTGAAGCTGGCCCAGGCGAGGGCCATAGAGAACGCGTGCGCATTC
>JAUVRF010000286.1 GCA_030597775.1 Methanobacteriota archaeon
CCCTGGTGACCACCGGTATGGCCATCATAACCGGCGAGATCACCACTCGCACCTGGGTCGACATGCGCAAGATCGTCCGGGAGACCATCAAGCGCATCGGCTACACCGAGCCCGCCCTGGGCTTCGATTACCGCACCTGCGGCGTCATCGTCGCCGTCGACGAGCAGTCACCCGACATCTCCATGGGAGTGGACTACTCCGATGACCACGAGCAGGGGGCCGGCGACCAGGGCCTGATGTTCGGTTACGCCACCAACGAGACCCCCGAGCTCATGCCCCTGCCCATCATACTGGCCCACCGGCTGACCCATCGGTTGGCGGAGTGTCGCAGGGAGGGGATCCTGCCATGGCTGTGGCCCGACGGCAAGTCCCAGGTCACCATAGAGTACGGGGACTACTGCTGCCCCAACCGGGCAGAGGCCATCGTGATCGCCGCCCACCACAAAGAGGACGTGGAGAGGGAGGAGCTGCGAGAGGGCATCCAGAAGGAGGTGGTCGAGAAGATCATCCCCGGCGACATGATGGACGACAACACGAAGGTCCACATAAACGAGACCGGCCGGTTCGTCCTGGGCGGACCCTACGCGGATACTGGTCTCACCGGCCGCAAGATCATCGTCGACACCTACGGCGGTGTGGGCTCCCACGGGGGCGGTGCCTTCTCTGGCAAGGACCCCTCGAAGGTGGACCGCTCGGGCTCGTACATGGCCCGATACGTTGCCAAGAACATCGTGGCAGCAGGCCTGGCCGATCGTTGCGAGGTCCAGATGGCGTACGCCATCGGCGTCGCCCAGCCGGTGTCCCTTCTCGTGGACACCTACGGGACCTCGACCATCGAGGAGATGCGCATCGAGGAGATCGTCAGGGAGTCGTTCGACATGCGACCCCGGGCCATCATAGCCCATCTTGACCTGCTCCGGCCCATCTACAAGAAGACCGCCGCCTACGGCCACTTCGGTCGGGACGACCCGGACTTCACCTGGGAGTACATCGACAAGGTGGACGAGCTGAGGGACAAGGCGGGCATCTAGGCCGCTGGTTCCCCACGGACTTCCATGCCCCTGCATTCGCTATTTATACGTTCGAGGCCAATCACAGTACGATGTCAGGCCAGCCTCCCGTTGTACCACCCACTCTCTCGTACAAGAGCAAGGCCGAGAGGGAGAGGGAGGAGCGGGAGCGCGAGGAGCTGAAGAGGCAGGAAGCAGAACGCCTCGAGCAGGAACGCCAGGCGAAGGAGGCCTTCGCCGCACAGCAGGCGGCCCTCGCTACCGCCAGGGCCCGGCCCGCCAGCCCCCCGGCCCTCACGGAGACTCCAGCACCCCCGATGGAGACGGTGTTGACCCGCAGACCCACACCGGAGCCCGGTGGGATCGGGATGTTCACCGAGGACGGCCAGGGGCTGACCCTCCAAGAACTTGACGGGATCGAGATGCTCGGTGCGCCCGAGGAGGCCGAGGCGGAGGAGTTGGAGGAATCCCCAGAGGAGGAGCAAGCGGAACCTGAGCCCAGGAGGATGCCTCCCCGACCCCCCAAGTCCCCGGACATGAGACCTGTCCACGCCGGTTTCATTCTGGTCTTCACCGGCCTCGCCCAGTTCATCTGGGGCGTCCTGGCCATGTGGAACAGCCCTGACGCGGCCTCGGGCCTCTGGGCGCCCCTCATAAGGTGGGGGGCGTTCTCGATGGGGTTCATCGCAGCCTTCCTGGGCCTCCTGGCCATCCGTGGCGGACTGTGGTCATTTCGCAAGGAGCGCTTCGACGTGGTCAAGATCGGCGCCATATCCGCCACCGCCTGCGTCTGGGCCTGGTGGATACCATGGTTGTTCGGCGCCCTGGCCCTGGTCATCGTCCACAGGGCCCGTCGCGAGTACTATCCCTTCTACGACCCGGCGTGGGACGCCCCTAGCTTGGCTCCACCCCCCATGGTCGACGAAGAGGCAGAGGAGGAGGAGGACGAGGTAGACGACGACAGGAAGGAAGGGGAGACCCTGGAAGGGGACGGGCTGGATTGGGAAGTCCCTGCTCCTGGCGAGGGAGGCGACCCCTCGACCACCTGATCACATTATGTGGCCGTCCTTCACGACCGTCCGCACCACGTCCCTGTTGAGGCTGTAGGCCAGGTGCACGTGGTTCGGAGCGTCCAGGACAACAAGGTCGGCCCTCTTGCCAACCTGCAACGAACCCACCTGCTCATCAAGGCCCAGGCATTGGGCGGCGTTTATCGTCGAGGCCGTCAGGGCCTCGGCGGGGGTCATGCCCATCTGCAGGCACGCAAGGGTCATCACGAAGGGCATCGAATCTATCAGGCAGTTGGGGTTGAGGTCGGTGGCGAGGGCGACGGCCATGCCCTTGTCTATCATGTCCCGGGCCCTCGCGTAATCCTTGGACCTCAGCACGAAGGGCGTTCCTGGCAGGAGGGTGGCGGTCACACCCGCAGCGGCCATCGCCTCCAACCCGTCGTCGGAGCTGGCAGCCAGATGGTCGGCCGAGGCCGCTCCCACCTTCGCGCCCAGCGCGGCGGCCCCGCTGTCCACGAACTCGTCGGCATGGAGCCGGATGCCCAGGCCACGTTCCTTGGCGGCCTCGAAGAGCCGCTCACCCTGGTCCACGGTGAACACGCCCTCCTCGATGAAGGCGTCGCACCACTTGGCCAGGGGACCGTCCTCCTCGCCCACGACGGCGGGGAGCTGCTCTTCGATCACGTTGTCGATGTACGCGTCGGCCCCCTTCTCCTTGAACTCCTCGGGCACGGCGTGGGCGCCCAGGAAGGTCGGGACGATGGTGGAGGGGTGACGCTTGTCCACCTCACGCAGGGCGCGGAGGCTCTTGACCTCGGCCTCGGCCGACAGGCCGTATCCCGACTTGGCCTCCACCGTGGTGGTGCCCGCCGCCAGCATGTGGTCCAGGCGGGCCATGGCCGAGATCACCATGTTCTCCTCCGGTGCCTCCCGGGTGGCCTTGACGGTGGAATGGATACCTCCACCGGCCTCCATTATCTCCATGTAAGTTGCGCCCTGGAGCTTCATCTCGAACTCCCGCTCCCGGGAGCCGGCCCAGATCAGGTGGGTGTGGGGGTCCACGAAGCCGGGCACGACGCACATCCCTCGAACATCGAGGATGTCGTTCGCCCCGGCCCACTCCACATCGTCGTTGGAGCCTATCCAGGTTATCTCCCCGTCGACCGCCACCAGGGCCGCGTCCTCCACGATGCCCAGCTCGCCCATCGCGCCGCCGGTCCTTGGCACGGGGCCAGAGCTCAGGGCCACCAGCTGACCGATGTTGATGACGATCAGGGTGTGGGTCACCGACGCCGCCTCCTCCTGGGGTCCTTCTTGACAACGCTGGTGGGCCTGACCTCCCTCACGATCTCCCGCTGGTCATCGTCATCGTCATCGTCATCGTCATCGTCGTCGTCATCGTCGTCGTCGTCGATGAGTTCCTGATAGAGCCAGTAGGCCGCGATGCCCGCCACC